>NZ_JASCXL010000063.1:0-56310 GCF_030010595.1 Streptomyces sp. CC224B
GGCCGCCCCTGGACCCCGCTTTTTCGGCGCTCCGCGCCTCGTCCCCAACCGCCGGCCGGGCGCAACCCCTCCCCCGCGCCCCGGCGAAAATTCCAGCCCGTCCGGCGTTTGAGGACGAGCGCGCCAGCGCGATTGCGGGGGTCCAGGGGGCGGAGCCCTATGGTTTCGGGAAAGGGGCGGGTCTGGGGCGCCCCCCGCGAGGGCTAGTCCGCGGCGCCCGCCCTGAGCTTCGCCAGGTCCGCCTTCACCGTGTTCACGGGGATCGCGAACCCGAGCCCCACGCTGCCCGAGTCACCGGACCCACCGGCCCCGCCCCCGGAACTGGGCGCGTACATCGCCGAGTTGATGCCGATCACCTCCCCGTTCATGTCGATGAGCGCACCCCCGGAGTTCCCGGGGTTGAGCGAGGCGTCGGTCTGCAGCGCCTTGTACGTCGTCTTGGAGGCCCCGGTGTCGCCGTTGAACTCCTGCCCCCCGAACTCGAACGGCCAGCCCCCGCCCCCGCCGGGCCCCTGTCGTTCCCGGCCCTTGCCGGGGTCCGCGGACACGGTGACGTCCCGGTCGAGCGCGGAGACGATGCCGCTGGTCACGGTCCCGGTCAGCCCCTCGGGCGAGCCGATCGCGACGACCTCGTCGCCGACCTTCACGTCGTCGGAGTCGCCGAGGCTCGCCGCCTTGAGGCCCGACGCGCCCTTCAGCTTGATCAGCGCCAGGTCCTTCTTGCTGTCCGTGCCCACGGTCTCGGCCTGGTACGTCTTGCCGTCGCTGGTGCGCACGGCGATGGAGGTGGCTCCGGAGACGACGTGGTTGTTGGTGACGATCTCGCCGTCGGAGGTGACGATCACGCCGGAGCCGGTGGACTCGCCGGAGCCGGTGGTGGCGTTGATCTCGACGATGCTCGGGGACACGGCGGCGGCGACACCGGCGACGGTGCCCTTGCTGCCGGCGGAGACGCTGGTGCCGTTGACGTTCTTGGCCGCCGTGCCGCCGTCGTGACCGGTGAGCGTCTGTACGGCGTAGGCGGTGCCACCCCCGACGGCGGCCGCGGCGACGGCGACCGCGGCGAGCAGCGCGGCGGGCCCCTTCAGACGACGCCGCGGCGCGGCGGCGGGCGGCCCGGTGTGCGCCCCGGTGTGCGCCCCCGACGGTGGCCCCCAGGGCTTCGGCTCATGGGCGGGCGGGGGCGGGTACGCGCCCTGCGTACCGCCGTCGTGCCCGGGGAGGGACTGCTGCTGGTGGTACTCGCCGCTGTGGCGGAAGCTCTCGGTCATGTACCCGAGCTTCGCGGCCGCAGATGAGAGCCCGCTGAGTACGCCCTGAGAAGCCCGGCAGAACCCTGTTTGCCCGAGATAAAGACCCGAGACGAAACCCGGGACGAAGACCCGGGACGAAGACCGCGGGCGCGTACGCGAGAAGGGGCCTCACAGGTCCCGGTTGCGTTCGTCGCTCGCGAAGAAGAAGCCGAAGGCGGCGCTGGCCAGGGCCACCACGGGGGTGAAGACCAGGCTCAGCTCGCGGTAGTTGTCGGCCTTGAAGTGCGTCCAGTGGCTGAAGACCAGGGCGAGGCTCGGGACCACGGCGAGGACGCAGACGAGCCAGAAGAGGCCGACCGCCAGCATGCGGCGGGTCTCGTTCATGTGCCGCTGCTTGCTGATCTTGAGCCAGTTCTCGGTGTCGAGGCCGGCGGGCGAGGGCAGCTCGTACTCGGTCAGGGAGGCATCGGGCTGCACGGCACCGCCGCCCGACTGGACGCCGTCGCGCAGGAAGCCGAGGTCGAGCCCGTCCCGCGAGGGGGGCTCGTCCTCGCTCAGGGCGTCACCGGGCTCCGTCGTCACCGCACACTCCTGTTCACCCGCCGGGCGGACGCACCGCCTGCGGGTCGCTCACGTTCACTTCGGGCCGCTCACGTGCACCCACGGGTCGGTCATGTTCACTCACGGGTCGGTCACGTGCGCCCACGAGTCGGTCACGCGCGCCTACGGACCGCTCACCCGCATCTACGGGTCGATCGCGCACCGGCAGTCCTCCCCGCCCACGGCGCAGGGCGCCACCGGCAGCGGAGGGCCGATCCGGCAGATCTCCCGGTCCGGCCCGGGCGGTTCGTCCTCGCGCAGCAGCACTTCGCCGCTCAGGCCGGGGTCTTCGTCGAGCGTGTCGATGAACTCCGCGAAATCCTCCGGGAGTTCGGGCACCGTGTCGAGCTGCCGCTCGTTGTGCCACTCACGGTAGGGCGTGAGGTGGCCCACCCGTGTACAGCAGATCTGCACGGTCACGCGCCGGCCCTTGCCGTGCGCCCCCTGCGCGGGTGTCGGCTCATCCATGGGCAGATCAGGACCCCCTGGCGTCATGTGAGGGAGGTTACCACACTGTATGTGATCAATTTCAACACAGCGAGCACATTCGATGTGGACCTGATACACATCGGATGTGCGTCCGCGCCTCATCGCATGCAGATTTGCTTGACATGGCGTGCGCGCGCGGGCAACATGTTGTGCACGCGTTTCCGACGTAGATGGTTGGGAGGAGCTGGCGATGGGCCGTGCGACGGACTCTTTACCGAGCTCATGAGATCCCGCCCACGCGCCGGCGGAAGCGCCGGTGCCGTCACACATCGATGTGGGTTCTTGGCGCGCGGGGCGAAGCGCGCCGGCGCGAGCCGATAAAGGCCGCGCCCATCGCGGCACCGGGACCGACTCGTACATACGCGAACACACGGGGAGCATTCAGGGGGAGAGCCCCTGATCAGCGCTGCCCCGGACTGCGTGTGTCCGTGGCTCTCGCGACATCTGCCAACTGAGGAACTTTAGGGGTACTGGCATGGCTGCTGAAAACACGACGGAATCACCCGCCACCGCGGCGGACACCCACATCACCCGCCTCAGTGTGAATATCAACGCGGAGACGGCGGCGAAGCTCCGCTGGTACAAGGAGCAGAAGGGCATCTCGATCACCGAGACGATCCGACGCGCCGTGGCCCTGCTCGATCTCGTGGAACGCGAGACGGCCGGGGGCAACGAGGTCCTGCTCAAGTCCCGTGACGGCAAGTCGGTCCGCCAGCTCTGGCTGGTCTGATCCGCCCGACAGGGCGCGACGGCGACCCGGCAGGGCCTGACGGAGACCCGGCAGGGCGCGACGGCGACCCGACAGAGGAACAGGCGCAGAACTCAGGCGGGACCGCGGCAGGCGCGGCCGGGCACCGGGAACCACCCGGGGGCCGGAGGCCGCGGCGTCGTCAGCCGCCGCACCCGCACGACCGGCGCACGACCAGCCGGGAGGGGAACACCTTCAACCGCTCGCGCCGCGACCCGGCGACCCGCAAGCCGTCGTCCAGGACCAGGTCCACGGCCGCGCGGGCCATCGCGGGCCGGTCGGAGGCGACGGTGGTGAGGGGCGGATCCGTGAGCGCCGCCTCCTTCACGTCGTCGAAGCCGGCGACGGCCAGCTCGCCCGGCACATCGATGCGCAGCTCACGCGCGGCACGCAGGACACCGATGGCCTGGTCGTCGGTGGAGCAGAAGATCGCGGTGGGGCGGTCCGGTCCGCCCAGGAAACCCAGGGCCACCTGATAGGCGTCGTAGCGGTTGTACGGCGCCTCGAAGAGCCTGCCCTCGGTGGACCGGCCCGCCTCGCGCATCGCCCGCCGCCAGCCCTCGACGTGGTCGGAGACCGGGTCGCCGACCGTGGGCGTCTCCGCCGTGCCGCCGACGCAGGCGACGTACGCGTGGCCGTGCTCAAGGAGATGGCGAGTGGCGAGCTGGGCGCCGCCCACGTCGTCCGTGACGACGGCGACGTCGTCGATCGCCTCGGGCCGCTCGTGCAGCAGCACCACCCGCGCGTCCCACGCGTCGATCTCCGCGGCGGCCTGATCGGTCAGGCCGTGGCTGACGAGGATCAGACCGGAGACCCGCATGCCGAGGAAGGCGCGCAGATAGTGCGTCTCGCGCTCCTCGACGTAGTCCGAGTTGCCGACGAGCACCATCTTCCCGCGCTCGGACGCCGCCTGTTCGACGGCGTGCGTCATCTCGGCGAAGAACGGCTGCCGCGCGTCCGGCACGATCATGCCTATGAGGTCCGTACGCCGGGACGCCATGGCCTGGGCGACCCGGTCCGGGCGGTAGCCCAGCTCCTTGATCGCGGCGAGGACACGCTCGCGCGTGGCCGGGGCGACCGGCCGGGGTCCGTTGTTGATGACGTAGCTCACGACCGCGGTCGAAGTACCCGCCAGTCGCGCCACATCGTCCCGCGTCACCTTGGCCACGCGCGCAGTCTACGCGGATGGAGTGGCCCCTGAGCAGGCCGTGCGGCGGCTCACCGGGGTGCCCGGCCGCGGCGGCCGGCTACCGCCGTGACGAAGCGGACGAAGGGGGCGCCGCCGCGCCGCCGGCCTCCTCCACGGCCGCCCGCGCCGCTCCGCCGGCGCTGTCCGCCTGGTCGGCCTGGACTGCCTGGACTGCTCGGTCAGCCTCGGCGGGCTTGTCGGCCTTCGAGGTCTTGGCGGTCTTGGGGGTCTTGTCGGTCTTCTCCGGCACGACGAAGCGGTAGCCCACGTTGCGCACGGTGCCGATGAGCGACTCGTGCTCGACGCCGAGCTTGGCCCGCAGCCGCCGTACGTGCACGTCGACCGTGCGCGTGCCGCCGAAGTAGTCGTAGCCCCAGACCTCCTGGAGGAGCTGCGCCCGCGTGAAGACCCGGCCCGGGTGCTGCGCCAGGTACTTGAGCAGCTCGAACTCCTTGAAGGTCAGGTCCAGGACCCGGCCCTTCAGCTTCGCGCTGTACGTCGCCTCGTCCACGGAGAGGTCGCCGTTGCGGATCTCCATGGGGGAGTCGTCGGTGCCGATCTGCTGGCGGCCCATGGCCAGGCGCAGCCGCGCCTCGACCTCGGCCGGGCCCGCGGTGTCGAGCAGGACGTCGTCGATGCCCCAGTCCGCGGTGACGGCGGCCAGACCGCCCTCGGTCACGACGAGGAGCAGCGGACACCCCGGCCCGGTGGAGCGCAGGAGCTGGCACAGGCTGCGCACCTGCGGAAGGTCGCGCCGCCCGTCGACGAGGACGACGTCGGCACCGGGGGTGTCGACGAGGGCGGGGCCCTCGGCGGGGGCCACCCGCACGTTGTGCAGCAGCAGGCCGAGGGCGGGGAGCACCTCCGCCGACGGCTGGAGGGCGTTGGTCAGGAGCAGCAGGGAACTCATCGCCCACCACCTGCCTGGGGGGCCGGCCGGTGCGTCCGGTCGCCGTGCACGTTTCGCTCGCCCATTACGTCGGTTCCTCCTCGGGTCCCGTGCGAGGACGTGGGGGCACTGCTTCGTACGGTGCCGCGCCTCCCGCGCCCGGGGAGGCGTTCCGCTCGCCGCTTCCCTCGAGGCTACGTCGGCGGGCCCGCTCCGGCGCGGACCGCGGCGGCAGCCTCGGGAAGGCGACCTCAGAAAGCACGAAAGGACCCGGGGGCTGCGTTGCCCGGATCCTCCGCGCAGCAGAATAGCCCACATGAGTTCCGGTCCGGCAGGTCAAGCGGCGCGATCTTCTGTGCCCCCGGTCACGCGCGCCCGGCGCGGCGCGCCGCTGCGCACGACGCTCCGCACGGCGGACGGCGTCACCCTCGACGCCGCCTACGACCCGGGTCCCGGCCCGGTCGGCGGGCCCGCGATCGTGGTCGCGCACGGCTTCACCGGGGACCGGTCGCGGCCGCACGTGCGGCGGGTGGCCGGGGTGTTCGCGCAGCGTGCGGCCGTGATCACGTTCTCGTTCCGGGGCCACGGCGCGTCCGGCGGGCGGTCCACGGTCGGCGATCGCGAGGTGCTGGACCTGGCCGCGGCGGTCGCCTGGGCGCGCTCGCTCGGCCACGCGCGCGTGGTGACCGTCGGCTTCTCCATGGGCGGCTCGGTGGTGCTGCGGCACGCGGCGTTGCACAGGGGGCGCACGGAAGCGCGGGTTGACGCCGTCGTCGCGGTCAGCGCCCCGGCCCGCTGGTTCTACCGGGGTACGGCCCCCATGCGGCGGCTGCACTGGCTGATCCAGCGCCCGGTGGGCCGGGCCGTGGGCCGCGTCGGGCTGCGCACCCGGATCCACCCGCGCGACTGGGACCCGGTGCCGCTGTCGCCGACGGAGGCCGTGCCGCTCATCGCCCCGGCGCCCCTCCTGATCGTCCACGGCGACCGGGACCCGTACTTCCCCCTCGACCACCCCCGGATGCTGGCGGCCGCCTCCGACGGCGCGGCCGAGCTGTGGCTGGAGCAGGGCATGGGCCACGCCGAGCACGCGGCGAGCGACGCGCTCCTGGAGCGGATCGCCGCCTGGGCCACGGCATCATGGACGTCGGCAACCGCCGAGTGACGAGCGAGAGGAGGGGCGGATGGTCACCGGGACGATCCGGTACTGGGCCGCCGCCAAGGCGGCCGCGGGTGTCGCCGAGGAACCGTACGCCGAGGCCACGCTGGCCGATGCGCTGAGCGCGGCCCGCGCGCGCCACCCCGGGGAACTGGAGCGCGTCCTGCTCCGCTGCTCGTTCCTGGTCGACGGCGACCCCGTGGGTACCCGTGCCCATGAGACGGTACGGCTTGCCGAGGGCGGCACGGTCGAGGTGCTCCCGCCGTTCGCAGGAGGATGACGTTGAGCGACCAGCCGCACCAGGGGTACGACCCGTACCAGGCGCAGCAGGGGCACCAGGGGTATGACCCCTACGACCCTTACCGGCAGCAGGCCTACCAGCAGGCTCAGCAGCAGGGGCAGTACCAGCAGGGGCAGCAGCCCCAGCACCAGCAGGGCCACCACCAGCAGCACCAAGGCCAGTACCAGCAGCCCCAGCCCCAGCAGGGGCAGCACCAGCAGGCCCCGTACCACCAGGCCCAGCACCACGCGCCCCAGCAGCAGCCGCAGCCTCAGCAGCAAGCCGCCGCTCATCAGCAGCAGGCGCACCAGCAGGCCCAGCAGCACTGGGGGTACCAGGACCCCTACGCGGGGCAGCAGGACCACCTCGACCACACCCAGCAGTGGCAGGGGCAGACCTGGGACACGCAGATCCAGCCGCCGCCCCGGCCCGCGGCGGACCTGACCGAGACCGCGTATCTGCCGCCGCAGGCCGCCGCCCAGTGGTCCTCCGCCCCCGAGGCTCCGTACGCCCAGCAGGCCCAGCAGGCCCAGCAGGCCCAGCACGCCCAGTCCTCGTACCCGGACCCGGGTGCCCAGGCCGCGCCCGCCTGGTCGGACCAGCCGCCCGCGGGGGACGCCCCCGAGCCGGAGCCCGGGCCCGAGCCCGAGTCGGAGCCGGAGTCCGCCGCCGGGCCCGCCTACGGCCCCGCCACCACCACCGGCAACGCCCGGATCACCGACGCCCAGCGGGCCCGGGCCGAAGGGCGGTCGCCGATCATAGAGCCGGGGATGCAGCCCGCGCTGCTCACGGCGGTGCTCGGGCTGCTGCTCGCCGGCGGCGCGGCGGTGGGGCAGTACGCGCTGCTCGTACCGCTGGTGCTGCTCCAGGCCGTGACCGCCGCCGGGTGGTTCCGGCTCAACGGCATGTGGCCCGCCCGGCAGGGCATCGCGCTCGCGTTCCTCGGCGGACTCGTCGCCGACGCCGCCCTGCTCGCCACCGGCGAGGGCAACGCCCCGGCCGCCATCCTCGGCACCCTCGGCGTCTGGGTGCTCCTCGTCCTCGTGCTCCAGCTCCGCAGCCACGCCGGTGCCGATGAGCGCATGTACGGGCTGATGGCGACCGTGGCCTCCAGCGCCCTGACGATCATCGCGGCCGGGCACCTCGCCGCCGTCCACGAGGCGGCGACCGTCGGCGGCATCGCGGTGGCGGCGGCCGTGCTGGCCCGCGCGCTGCCGCTGCCGACGCCCGCGTCCGTCGTGGTGGCGCTGCTCGCGGCGGCCGGGGCCGGCATCGCGGTCGGCGGCCCCACCGACTTCGGCTCCAAGGGGGCGGTGCTCGGTCTCGCGGCCGGCGTCTGCGCGCTCGTCGGGCACCGCGTGGCCAGCTACGACTACCCGTCGCGGTTCGTCCACTTCACGGCCGGGGTCGCGCTGCCGCTGGCGGCCGCCGCGCCCGCCGTGTACCTGCTGGGGCGGGCCTTCGGCTGACCCGCTCGCCCCCTTCGTCCCCTCTTTCCCGTGGGACGCAATGTCCCCGTACGAGGCGATTCTCCCGTACGAGGCGATCGTCACAGCTCCTCGACAGGTCCCCGGCCGGGCGCTCCGGCCGGGGACCTGTCCTTTAGGCTCGCGGCATCTGACTCTGAGGCGGGGGAACGGGACACAGGCATGAGCAAGCGCGCGATACGCATCCTCTTGATCGTCGTCGTGGTCCTCGGGGGTCTCTTCGTGGCCGCCGACCGGTTCGCGGTCTCCTTCGCGGAGAACGAGGCGGCGGAGAAGGTGAAGTCCCAGGAGGGCCTCAGCAGCACGCCGGACGTGTCGATCAAGGGCTTCCCGTTCCTGACCCAGGTGATCGGCGGCAAGCTCGACGACGTCGAGATCAGCATCAAGGACTACGACGCCAAGTCCGACGGCGACACCATCCGCGTCGACGACCTCGACGCCACCATGCACGGCGTCGACTTCTCCAGCGACTACAGCTCCGCCACCGCCGACAGCGCCGCGGGCGTCGCGCGGATCTCCTACGACGAGCTGCTCAAGGCCGCCGAGTCCGAGCCGGTCGAGCTGCCGCTGGGCGCCACGGGCAAGGTGGTCGGCCTCTCCGACGGCGGCGACGGCAAGATCAAGGTCGCGGTCGAGGTCAGCAAGGGCGGCACGAAGCTGCCCAAGCCCGTCCACGTGCTGAGCAGCGTCAGCGTCGAGGGCGACACCATCCGCGTGCACGCCGACAAGGTCCCGGACAAGCTGGAGGTGCTCGGCCTCAGCATCCGGCTGCCCGAGGGCCTGGTCCGCGACGTCACCGACTTCGAGGAGAAGGTCTCCGACCTGCCGGGCGGCATCAGGCTCGACACCGTGCAGGCGGCGCCGGACGGCGTGGACGTGGCCGTCAAGGGCGAGAACGTCGACCTGGTGTCCTGACCCGGCCGGGCCCGGGGCCTTCGCCCCCCCGCATCCCCCTCCTCGGCGGGTCCCGGGCGCTGCCCGGTCCCTGTCCGCAGTACGAGACACGGGCGTCCGTCCCTCAGATGGGGACGGGCGCCCGTCCGCGTCGGAGCGGGCCGCCGGACCCGCGGCTCCAGCCGGAACCCGGTGCCTCGTCCATATGGCGGACGAATATGTCTCACCATCCGACACGCCGGTGACACGGCCGTCCCCGCGTCCCTACGATCGGACCCATGCACCGACAGGCGGATCTCACGAAGCGGCGGGCAGTGGACCTGTGCCGCGTCGCCGCCATGCTCTGTCGCACCCTCTGAGCGGGACTCCCCAGCTCCCGCGTTCCCGGGCCCACCGACCGCCTTCAGGGTCGCCAGGGCCACTGTGTGCCACCCGTACGCCGTGCCTCCCCGCACGCTCCCGTACCCGCACGCACCCCCGTACATCCCCGCCGCACCTGCCCCGGAGGAGAAACGCATGAGCCGCAGCGACGTCCTGGTCGACGCCGACTGGGTCGAGGCCCACCTCGACGACCCGAAGGTCGTCCTCGTCGAGGTCGACGAGGACACCTCGGCGTACGACAAGAACCACATCAGGAACGCGATCCGGATCGACTGGACGAAGGACCTCCAGGACCCGGTCCGCCGTGACTTCATCGACCAGGAGGGCTTCGAGAAGCTCCTGTCCGCCAAGGGCATCGCGAACGACTCCACCGTCGTCCTCTACGGCGGCAACAACAACTGGTTCGCCGCCTACGCCTTCTGGTACTTCAAGCTCTACGGCCACCAGGACGTGAGGCTCCTCGACGGCGGCCGCAAGAAGTGGGAGCTGGACTCCCGCGACCTGGTCGACGGCTCCCAGGTCCCGAACCGCCCGGCCACCGAGTACAAGGCCAAGCCGCAGGACACCTCCATCCGCGCCTTCCGCGACGACGTCGTCGCCGCCATCGGCAACCAGAACCTCGTCGACGTCCGCTCGCCCGACGAGTTCTCCGGCAAGCTGCTGGCCCCGGCCCACCTGCCGCAGGAGCAGTCGCAGCGCCCGGGCCACGTGCCGAGCGCCCGCAACATCCCCTGGTCGAAGAACGCCAACGACGACGGCACCTTCAAGTCGGACGACGAGCTCAAGGCGCTGTACGCCGACGAGCACGTCGACCTGGCCAAGGACACCATCGCGTACTGCCGCATCGGCGAGCGCTCGGCCCTGACCTGGTTCGTCCTGCACGAGCTGCTCGGCGTCGAGAACGTGAAGAACTACGACGGCTCCTGGACCGAGTACGGCTCCCTCGTCGGCGTGCCGATCGAGCTCGGCGCCGCCAAGTAGCCGGCCCGCTCCTCCCGCCCTTCCGCCCGTCCCCTCATTCGATCCCTAGGAGTACCCATGTGCGGAGCCAAGGCCGGCGGCCCGGACGCCTCGACGGCCAAGCCCGGTGAGACCACCATCCAGGGTCAGGTGACCCGCGACGGCGAGCCGGTGACCGGCTACGTCCGCCTGCTGGACTCGACCGGCGAGTTCACCGCCGAGGTCCCGACCTCGGCGACCGGTCAGTTCCGCTTCTACGCGGCCGAGGGCACGTGGACGGTGCGTGCCCTCGTGCCGGGGGGCAGTGCCGACCGGACCGTGGTCGCGCAGCAGGGCGGGCTGGCGGAGGTGGCCATCGCGGTCTGATCTTTTCCGGCCTGGGGGCCGCACCGGGGTTGGACGCCAGGGTGCGGCCCCTTCGGCCTGCCCGGGGGGATTCAGCCCGTCCGGCGTTTTTTGAGGACGAGCGCGTCAGCGCGATCGAGGCGGGGCGGCCGGGGGAGCGGTACCCCGGTGGGCTACCGGTCCAGTTCGTTCCACCACTCGTCCGACTTCGGGTCGCCCGAGGGCGCGTCCCACCAGCGGTCGTCGGGGCCGCGGCGGTTCGCCACCACCGCCGCCAGGGGCGGGATCACCATCGCCACCCCGCACATCGCGACCGCGACCGGCACCGACCAGAGCCGCACCACGCCCCAGGCCAGGACGAACAGGCCCAGGCACGTGCCCATCAGGACGAAGTACACATGACGCCGTCGCGCGTACATGCGTCCAGCGTACGGCGGACCTCGCAGAGAAGGGTCCGCGCGGCCCCACTACAGTGGAGTACGGCTCTGTTCACCGCCCACCACACAGCTCACCGAGGAGCACCCCGTGCTTGAGGCCTTCTTCTCCGCCCTCCTTGTCCTGGTCTGCGTCGGCGTCCTCGCCTTCGCGGGTCTGACCGTGAAGAAGCTGTACCAGGGCCAGCGCTGACCCCCATCGGGACCCCCACGAGAGACGCCTGAGCAATCCCATGATCCAGATCCCGTCCGACCTGAACCCCGACCTCGTCCCCCTCGCCTGGCTCCTGGGCACCTGGGAGGGCGCGGGCGTGACCGACTTCCCGGGCTCCCCGAAGGCGAACTTCGGCCAGGAGGTCACCTTCACCCACGACGGGCGGGACTTCCTCGAGTACCACTCGCGCACCTGGGTGCTCGACGCCGAGGGCAACAAGACCCGGCCCCTGGAGTCCGAGTCCGGCTTCTGGCGCGTGTCCGCCGACGGTGACGCAGGCCCCCGCAAGGTCGAAGTCGTCATGGTCCGCCAGGACGGCGTCGTCGAGGTCTGGTACGGCGAGCTCGCCGACAAGAAGCCCCAGATCGACCTCGCCACCGACGCGGTCGCCCGTACCGCCGCCTCCGGCCCGTACAGCGGCGGCAAGCGCCTCTACGGCTACGTCAAGGGCGACCTGATGTGGGTCGGCGAGAAGCAGACCCCCGAGGTGCCGCTGCGCCCGTACATGTCGGCGCAGCTCAAGAAGGTCGTATCGCCCGAGGAGGTCGCCGAGATGGCGCGCAACCTCGGCGATCTTCCCGACGACGGCATCGCCTTCTTCAAGTAGTCCTTAGACTCGGGGGTGTGGTGAGCACCGACCCGGACGCGAAGACCGACTGGAAGAGCGACCTGCGGCAACGCGGCTACCGCCTGACGCCGCAGCGCCAGCTCGTGCTCGAAGCCGTCGACGCCCTGGAGCACGCGACCCCCGACGACATCCTCTGCGAGGTCCGCAAAACCGCGTCGGGGATCAACATCTCCACGGTCTACCGCACGCTGGAGCTCCTGGAGGAGCTCGGGCTCGTCTCGCACGCCCACCTCGGGCACGGCGCCCCCACGTACCACCTCGCGGACCGGCACCACCACATCCACCTGGTGTGCCGGGACTGCACGGGCGTCATCGAGGCCGACCTGTCGGTCGCGGCGGACTTCACGGAGAAGCTGCGCGGCATGTTCGGCTTCGACACGGACATGAAGCACTTCGCGATCTTCGGCAGGTGCGGGAAGTGCGCGTCCGGTGAGGGGCCGGACACCGCGGGCGACGGTGACGTTGACGGTGACGGCGACGGCTCCGGCGGCCAGGACGGCCGGGGCCCGGGTGCGGGACCCGGCGACCGGGCCGCGGGAGCGGGACAGAAATAAACGCGGGCGCTCACGGGTCGTAGTCTTTGTGAACATGAAGAGCCCCTTGCTGTCCCTGCCCGGCGCCGTCCCCGCCGAGGGCGTGGACGAAGGCGTCGCCGCCCACTACGGCGACCTGTTCCGCGAGCAGCGCGCCCTCGCCGACGGCACCGGATGCGTCGACCTGTCGCACCGCGGCGTCGTCACCGTCACCGGCTCCGACCGGCTGAGCTGGCTGCACCTGCTGCTCACCCAGCACGTCAGCGAGCTGCCCGCGGGCCGGGCCACCGAGGCGCTGATCCTCTCCGCGAACGGCCACATCGAGCACGCCCTCTACCTCGTCGACGACGGCGAGACGATGTGGGCGCACGTCGAGCCCGGGACGCAGGACGCGCTGATCGCGTACCTGGAGAGCATGAAGTTCTTCTACCGCGTGGAAGTCGCCGACCGCACCGAGGAGTTCGCGGTCGTCCACCTGCCCGCCGGGTCCATCGCGGAGGTCCCCGAGGGCGTCGTCGTCCGCGAGACGCCGCACGGCCGCGACCTGTTCCTGCCGCGCGCCGAGCTGCCCGCCTTCGCCGCGTCGCACGGGCCCGTCGCCGGGCTGCTCGCCTACGAGGCCCTGCGCGTGGAGCACCACCGGCCGCGGCTCGCCTTCGAGACCGACCACCGCACCATCCCGCACGAGCTGGGCTGGATCGGCAGCGCCGTACACCTCCAGAAGGGCTGCTACCGCGGCCAGGAGACCGTGGCCCGCGTGCAGAACCTGGGCAAGCCCCCGCGGCGCCTTGTCTTCCTGCACCTGGACGGCAGCGAGGTGCACCTGCCGGCGCACGGCACGCCGCTGCACCTGGCCGCGGACGGCCCCGAGGGGCGCAAGCTGGGCTTCATCACGACCTCGGTACGCCATCACGAGCTGGGGCCGATCGCGCTCGCCCTGGTGAAGCGGAACGTACCCGTGGACGCGGAGCTCCTCGCGGGCACGACGGCCGCCGCCCAGGAGACCGTGGTCGAGCCGTAGGCCCCTGGCCCCGTCCGCCCCGCGCGGGGCGGACGGGGAGCCTCGCGGGGCCCGGCCCTCACATCTCCAGGAGCACCGTGAAGGGGCCGTCGTTCGTGAGGCCCACCCGCATCCGCGCCCCGAACCGCCCCGTCGCCACGGTCGCCCCGAGCGCCCGCAGCCGCGACACCACCTCGTCCACCAGCGGCTCGGCCACGTCCCCGGGCGCCGCCGCGTTCCAGGTGGGCCTGCGGCCCTTGCGCGCGTCCCCGTACAGGGTGAACTGACTGATCACCAGGAGCGGGGCGTCCACGTCCGAGCAGGACTTCTCGTCGTGCAGCATCCGCAGGGTCCACAGCTTGCGCGCGAGCTGCGCGGCCTTCTCCTTGGTGTCCTCGTGGGTGACACCCACGAGCACGCACAGGCCCTCCCCCGTGATCTCGCCGACCGTCTCGCCGTCCACGACGACGCTCGCGCCGTCCACCCTCTGCACCACCGCTCGCATGGCGCCATCATGCCCTGCGCCCGCGCCTGTCCGTACGCCGGTCGGGAGCCTCCATCCGGGGGCGAACGGGGGCACTCGTGCACACAGTGGCCACGCGGGGTGGCACCATGCTCACACGCGGTGCACCGCGCCGGCTGAGGGGACGGTAGAGCCACATGAGCACACCCAGTACGCCCGGTGCCCCCAGGGCGGGGCGGGCGAGCGGGACGAGCAGGACAGGCGGGACGGCGGGGACAGTGGCGACAGCAGGGGCGACCGGGGCAGCGGGGCCGGTACAGACGGCCGGGGCCCAGAGGGCCGCGGGGACGGCGAAGGCGGCCGGGACCGCCGGGACGACGGGGATGGCAGGGATGACGGTTCCTACGGGGATGACGGGGATGGCCGGGATGACGGGGACGGCAGGGGTGGCCGCAGGGGCCGCGGGGGCCGCGGGACCGACGGGGGCAGCAGGGCAAGGGGGACCGGCGGGGATCGCGGGGAGTGCCGGGGCGTCCGTGGCGCCGGGGCTCGGGGCGCCCGGGGTGCTCGAGGGCGGTGGTGGCTTCGGGGGCGCCCGGGTGCCGCGTCCGCCCGTGCAGCGCACCGACAGCCCCGTCCTGCCGGAGGCCCCCGCGCCCGACCTGACCGCGCTGCGCCTGCCCGAGCTGCGGGAGCTGCGCCGGGCCGCGCAGCAGGACGAGGCCGACCTCAGCTACGTACGACGGCTGCTCCAGGGGCGTATCGACATCCTGCGGGCCGAGACCGCACGGCGCGCGCGCCGGGGCGCGGGCGCCGTGCGGGAGGGTGGTGCGGAAGCACGGGACGCGGACGGGGCGGAAGGGCTCCTCGTGGACCGGCTCCCGGAGATCCTCGTGGACGGCCCGGCCCGGCGCCGCGCCTCCGCCCGGCACGTGACGCTCGGCACGCCGCACAGCGAGGAGTACCGGCGCCTCGCCGCCGACATGCTCGCCGAGGTGGAGCTGTCCGACCTGGCCGCCCGCACGGACGACGAGCTGCACGCGGCGATGGGGCGCCTGGTGCGGTACGAGCAGCAGGTGTCGCAGCGGCGTCACGCGATGCAGCGGACCACGGACGATTGCAGTGCGGAGATCGGGCGCAGGTACCGTGAAGGCGAAGCACAAGTCGACGACCTGCTCGCGTGACCCCCTCGGCCCGGGCGGCCCGGTGCCTCCGGTGATCCCAGGGATCACCGGTGCCCCCGCCGCCCCGGCCGCGTGAGGCCCTTCCGGAAGGCTCCGGGCGCGGGTGGCCCGTCGTACGGCACTGCTCGCACCACAGGTACCACCCGCACCACCCGCACCCGGAAGGCCGAAGATGACGCCGACGTCCGCCGCCACCCCCGTCATACCCCCGGTCCTCGCCGAAGTCGTACGTTCCGGCTTCGTCGAGGGCCGACATCGGGGCAGCCTGGTGCTGCTCGGGGCGGACGGCGAGGTCGAGCTGGCGCTCGGCGACGTGACGGCGCCCGTCTTCCCGCGCTCCACCAACAAGCCGATGCAGGCCGCAGCCGTGCTGCGGGCCGGGCTCGAGCTCTCCGGCGAGCGCCTCGCCCTGGCCGCCGCGAGCCACTCCGGGGAAACCTTTCACCGGGACCTGGTGCAGAAGATGCTGGCCGAGCACGGGCTGACCGCCGCGGAGCTCCAGTGCCCGCCCGACCTGCCGCTGGACCCCGTGGAGGCGGAGACGTACCTCGCGGCGGGGGCCGTGCGGGACCGGGTCACGATGAACTGCTCCGGCAAGCACGCGGCGATGCTCGCGGTCTGCGACGTCAACGGCTGGTCCAAGGAGACGTACCTCGACCCGGGGCACCCGCTGCAGCGGCGCGTGCACGAGGTGATCGAGGAGGCGGCGGGGGAGCCGGTCACGGCCGTCGGCACGGACGGGTGCGGGGCGCCGCTGATGGCGATCTCCCTCACCGGGCTCGCCCGCGCCTACCGGCACTTCGTCCTCGCGGCGCCCGGTACGGCCGAGCGGCGCGTGGCGGACGCGATGCGGGCGCACCCCGAGTACGTGGCGGGGACGCGGCGGCCGGACACGTGGCTGATGCGGGAGCTGCCCGGGACGCTGTCCAAGATGGGGGCCGAGGCCGTGCAGGCGGTGGCGCTCCCGGACGGGCGCGCGCTCGCCTTCAAGATCGACGACGGGGCGACGCGCGTCCTGGGCCCGGTCCTCGCCCGGGCCCTGACCCGCGCGGGCGTCACCGCCCCGGTCCTCGACCGCCTCGCCGAGGCGCCGCTGCTGGGCGGGGGCGTACGGGTGGGGGAGATCAGGCCGACGCTGTAGCCCTGCCGGGCCGGGGCCTTGCTGAACGGGCCGGTCGGCACCTGGGCGCTGCGCCCACCCACCCGGGTGCTCCGCATCGCAGCCGGGGTGTCACGGGTGGGCGGGTGGGAGAACCGCCGCGGCAGCGGCGGAACGCAGACGACGGCGGGACAGCGCTCCGCGCCGGGGCCGGGCCGTCGAAGCCGGGGACATGCGGGTGGGCGGGTGGGAAAGGCCCCGGCCCCCCGGCCGGCCCGAGGCCCTGGTGGTGAGGGCTCGCCCACCCCCACCACCATGCCCCGGGGCACCCCCGCCCCGCTCAACGGCTGACCGAACTCCCTGCTCCCCTCCGGATGAGAGCCCGGCCAGCCCGACCGGAAGGAGAGCTGGCAGCCAACCCTCCAATGGTTCCGACCAATTCGCCCAAGTTGGCCACCAACTCCCTCTGACTTATCTCCGCCCTGGCGCGTCTTATAACCACCCACTGGTCAACTCCCCAAAGATGGCGGGAAGTTGTACGGTTTGGGTGTGAGTACGGACCAGGCCTCCGTCGACGAGCGGGAGCGGCCGACCGGGCCGTCCCCGAGCTCGGCGGGCGAGCGGCGCGCACACCGCTCGCACCGCGAGGTGGCCGACGAGCTGCGGGCCCGGATCAGGTCCGGCACGCTCCGCCCCGGACAGCGCATGCCCACGCAGGCGGAGCTGGCCTCCGAGTTCGGCGTGGAGCGCGGCGCGGTGCGCCGGGCCCTGCGCATCCTGCAGGGCGAGCACCTGTTGGCCAACGTTTCCAAGGGCAGCCCGGCCACGGTCGCGGCCCCCGCGGCCGCGAGCCCCGACGCGGTGCGCCCGCAGCCCACGATGGTCGGGCTCGCCCCCCGGATAGCGGCGGCCTTCCAGGCGCGGCACGTGGAGATCGACGCGCTCTGCCTGACGTCCATCTCGCTGACGATGGCCATCGGCGAACCGCTGCGCCAGATCCACGCCGGGCGGCTGAAACCGGCCAAGGTCGCCGTCCGCGTCCTGCTGCCGAGCCGGGACATCGCGCTCGCCTTCCCGGCGGCGGTGGGAGGCCGCGGCGACGAGGGCGCGTACGTGCACCGCTGCTGGCTCGACCAGCGCAACGCGCAGGGTCAGGTCCTGCGCCACAACCTCCTGACCCTGCGCGGCACGCACGGCATCGACGTCAGCGTGGAGTTCCGCGCCCTGCCGTTCACGCCGCCGGTGAAGCTGTACCTGCTCAACGGCTCGGAGGCGCTGTTCGCGTACTACACCCTCGCCAAGCGCGGCGAGGAGTTCGGCCAGGAGCACCTGGAGCTGTGGGACGCGCAGGGGACGCAGTCGACGCTCTTCCCCTTCCACCAGGGGGACGGGCCGCGGGACACGGCGTTCGTGGAACAGTCCCACCTGTGGTTCGACGCGCTGTGGACCACGATCAGCGAGGACCTGCGGCTGAACGGCTCCTAGGCCGCCCGTCACAGGACCGGCCCGGTCACCATCAGGGCGAGGACGGCCGCGCCCAGGGAGCTGCACGTGGCGTTCCGCGCCTTGACGCCCACGGTCAGCAGGGTCAGCCCCACGATGCCGAGGGTGCCGTACTTCCACTGCACGAGCTGCTCGGCGCTGACGGCGAGCACGGCTGCGAGGAGAGCGATGACGGGCATGGTGGTTCCCCCTTCTGCCAGCTTGGAAAAGTTGGCAACCAACTCATTGAAGTTGTCCCCACTTGGCAGGTATCCGTAAACCAACTGCTCCTCCAACTCCCCAAAGATGGCAGCCAGTTGTATCGTCTGGCCGTGACCAAGGAGAACGGTGCAGTGACCGGCAGCAGCAAGCCCTCGCCCCAGGACATCGCCGACGCCCTGCGCGACCGCATCCGTACCGGCACCCTCAAACCCGGCGACCGGCTGCCCACCCAGGCCCGGCTCGCCGAGGAGTTCGGCGTGGAGCGCGGCACGGTCCGCCAGGCCCTGCACGGGCTGCACCGTGACGGCTTGATCAACCACGTCACCAAGGGTAGCCCGCCGCGCGTCGCCGCCCCGGCCGAGGAGTCCGCCCCGCTCGCCCAGGAGCCCCAGCCGTCGATGGTGGCGCTGGCCCCGTGCCTGGTCCACGCGTTCAAGGAGGAGCGCGTGCGCGTGGACGCGGTGTCGTACACCGCCGAGACGCTGATGAACGCGGTGAGCGAACCGATTCGGCAGATCCACGCGGGCCTGCTGCGCCCGCGCTCCGTCGACGTCCGCGTGCTGCTGCCGAGCAGCGCCATCACGCTGGCGTTCCCGGTGCCGGTCGAGGGCGAGGCGGAGGGCGAGCGGCGGCGGCTGCACCAGCGGTGGCTGACCCAGCGCAACGCCCAGGTGCAGGTTCTGCGCCACAACCTCCTGTCGCTGCGCAACGCCCCGCTCGGCATCGACGTCCGCGTCCGGTTCCGGGCCCTGCCCTTCACGACACCGGTGAAGCTGTACGTCCTCAACGGCCGCGAGGCGCTCCTCGCGTACTACACGCTGGAGCGCGACCAGGTGGAGTTCGACACGGACGGCGGGGAGACGGTGGAGCTCTACGACGCCGGCGGGCTGAAGACCCCGCTGTTCTCCTTCACCGAAGGGTCCGGTTCCCGCGACTCCGGATTCGTGCGGGAATCGCAGAAGTGGTTCGACGCGCTCTGGGAAACGATCACGACGGACCTAACACTCTCTTAGATGACCTCAGAAGCGACTGAACTGACCGAGGATGCCCGGAAGCTGATCGAATCTGTTCGGTTCGTGCTGTTTGATTTCGACGGGCCCATCTGCCGCCTCTTCGCCGGGCACGCGGCGCCGCTCGTCGCCCGCAAGCAGGTGCGCTGGCTGGAGGAGCGGGGGCTGCACGGCCTGCTCGCCAACGGCGTCCGGGAGGAGCCGGACCCGTACGTGGTGCTGCGCGCCGTCGACCGGCGCCGCCCCGGCAGCGACCTGGTCGCCGAGCTGGGGGAGCGGCTCACGCGCGAGGAGCTGACGGCCGTGGAGACGGCCCGGCCGACGGCGTACGCCGACGTGCTGATCCGCACCTGGTCCGCGGTGGGGGTCCGGCTCGGCGTCGCCACCAACAACTCCCCGCGCGCGGTGCGCAGGTACCTCGCCGCGCGCGGGCTCACCGGCTGCTTCGCGCCGCACATCTACGGCCGTACCGAGGACCTGCGCCGGCTCAAGCCCGACCCGTACTGCGTGCAGCGCGCGCTCGGCGCCATGGGGGCCGCGCCGCCGGAGGTGCTGATGATCGGCGACGCCCCCTCCGACTTCCACGCCGCCCGGGCCGCCGGGGTCCACTTCCTCGGGTACGCGCGCAACCGGCGCAAGGAGGGGCTGCTGCGGGAGGCCGGCGCGCGGCACACCGTGTCGTCGCTGCTGCCGGTGGTGCGGTCCCTCACCGGCGGCGGCTGACCGGTGCGCGCAGGGCCGCGGACGGCCGGAACGGGGGGCGGCCGAGCGGCGCCCGAGGGCCCGTACACGGCAGGAACGCGCAGGTGAGCGACGTACGCACGCGCCAGGTGTCCACATCCTGGCACGGGGCAGGAACGGTCCTGCGCGATCTGTAGGGTGCGCCCCATGTCACCACCTTCGCTGTCGCGCGGAGCACGGGACCTGCCGAGCCGCGTGGCGGCCCGGCACGCCCGGTGGGTACGCCGCCTCGCCGAGCAGCACCGCGCCCGCACCGACGGGGAAGTGGTGACCGGCTACCACAACAGCAACTCCATCGTGCCGCTCGGCTGGACGCTGGCCCTGCTGTTGCGGACCATGCCGTTCCGCGCGCGGGTCAAGTGCCGTACGCCGCTGCAGGCGGTCGAGGTGGTGCCGCGCGTCTGGCCGAGCGAGAACGAGATCCTGAAGGTCGTCACGCGGCACCTCAAGGAGACCCCGCGCTGCCTGGTCGACCTGGGCGACTGGCAGATGCACACCTACCACGCGGGCAGCCCGCTGTCGCAGGTCAACCCCGAGGGCCCGGTCACGTACGAACTCATGGCGGCCCTCGCGGAGTTCTTCGCCCGGACCGCCGCCGTACCGGCCGGCGAGCTGCCGCCGCTGCCCGCCGACTGGCCCGCCGACGGCGACACCACGGGGTTCCTCGACTGGCTCATCGACTTCACCGAACGCCGGGTGCACCGCCCCAACCGGGCGCGCTTCGACACCCTCTTCGAGGCCGTCGGCATCCGGCCGCACGTCATGGCGGAGTTCAGGCGCGCGAGCCCCCGGCTGACGCCGCGCCCGTTCTGCCTGCTCCACACCGACGTGCACCGCGCCAACATCATCGTGGACCACCGCTCGTTCGCCGTCATCGACTGGGAACTCGCCCTGTACGGCGACCCGTTGCACGACCTCGCCACCCACCTGGTGCGCATGGGCTACGACAAGGAGGAGCGGGCGCTGATGTGCGCCCTGTGGCGGGACGCGATGTGCCGCGCGGGCCTCGGCGACCTCACCGCGGGGATCGACACCGACCTGCGGGTGTACGTCGACTTCGAGTACGCCCAGTCCGTCTTCCCCGACATCATGCGCGCGGCCCTGGCCCTGCCCGGCGCGGGCACGGACGACGACTACGGCGCGGCGGCCGACCGGGTGTGCCGGGCGCTGCGCCGCGCCGCCGAGCCCCTGCGGCTCGACCGGGCGCCGGACCGCGCCGAGGTGGCGGCCGCCCTGCGGGAGTGGCACGCCGGCGTCCGCGGTGCCTCGCCCCGCGACCTGGTGGCGGACGACGGGCGGTGAGCGGCGCGGACGGACCGCTCGGCGCCCGCGGTGCGCGCACCGGCCCGCCCTGCTCCCCGCGCGGCCCGGTACCGGTCCCTTCCTGAGCGTCCGGTACGCGGGCACCATGGCTCTGCACGTGCTTGCCGGGGGCCGACGCGGCTGCCATGGGCCTGGAGCGAGGTGCGTGGCGTGACGGACTCCATGCGGCCGGTGGAGCGGCAGCAGGTGGTGGCGGGCGACCTGGGCCGCTACCTCCGGGAGGCGCTGCCCGGCGACCCCGGCATCGACGCCGTCGGGTGCGCCGGCGGGACCGTCGCCGACCAGCTCAGGCGGTGCCTGGAGCACGGGGACCTGACGGGCCGCCCGCACGTCCGGCTGCGGGTCGTCGTGCCGGACTTCACGCAGCCCCTGGACGGGCCCCGCGGGGTGAACGGCGAGGGCGGCGCGGAGGACGACGAGGTGCTCCGGCGGGAGCTGCTGCGCGAGGCCGTCGGCCTGGCGCACGAGATGGCCGCGCTCGACCGCAGGCTGCACAGCGGGCGCCGGGCCCGGCTCGACGTGGAGTTCCGCGTCCTGCACCTCACGCCGGTCGTGACGTTCTGCCTCATCGACCGCAGCCAGCTCTTCGACGCGGCCCGCGACCGGGGAGAGGGGAAGGCCGCGCCCCGGCTGTCCCCGGCGGCGGGCCGCGACGCCGTCCTGACGCGGTGGCACGTCGACGCCGGGGCCGCCGCCCGGGAGCGGATCCGCGCCCGCGGGCTGCTCTTCGACGCGCTGTGGAGCGTGGCGCGGCCGCTCACGCGTACCGGGTGAGGCCCGCGCCCAGGTGGTCGAAGGCCCGCTCCGCCTCGTCCCGGGCCCGGGGCAGCAGGGCGGCCGCGGACTCGCCCGCGGCGACGCGGCGCCAGTTCTCCAGGGCGAGCACCCGCTGGGCGGCCAGGATCTGGGCGGCGGCCAGGCGGGCGTCGAGCGAGGCCTCGCCGAGCGCCTCCGCGAGGGCGGCCTCGGCCCGCTCCTGGTACGCGTACAGGCCGCCCACCAGCGACGGGGTGCCGTAGAGCAGCCGGTGGAAGGCGAGCACGGCCGGGTCGTCGCTGAGGCCGGTCACCGGGTCCTGGCGGTCGAGGCCGGCGAGGAAGTGGTCGCGCAGCGCCCGCAGCGGGGAGCGGCCGCCGCGGGCGGCGACCACGCGGGCCGCCTCGTCCTCGTGGTCGGCGAACCGGTGCAGGACCAGGTCCTCCTTGGCCGGGAAGTAGCGGAAGAGCGTCGGCTTGGAGACCTCGGCGGCGGCGGCCACCTCCGCGACCGACACCTTGTCGAAGCCGCGCTCCAGGAAGAGGGCGATGGCCGCCTCGGAGATCGCCGCGTACATCCGCCGCCGCTTGCGCTCCCGCAGCCCGCCGGGGCCCGCCGTGCCGCCCGGGTCCGCCGTGCTGTCTGGGTGCGCCGCGGGGCCCGGGCCTGCCGCGCCGGGCGTGGGCGCGTCCGTCGTACCGGTCATGCGGGCAGCGTACCGCAAGGTGAGTCGCGGTAAGAAAGTTAACTCGGTAACGCTTTTTGTTACGCTCGATGGCATGACGCCACCCGACGAGACCCTCACGGACGCCCTGACCGAGGAGCGCCGCTACCACGACCTCTGCCGCGCCGCCCTCGCCGCCATGGTCGAGGGCGCCGAGGAGCACGTGGTCAGCGGCGAGCACGTCTCCGCCTCCGGCGCGGACGCCGAAGTACTCGGCTACGCGCTGCGCAGCAGGGCCAAGGAGATGCGCGAACTGCCCGAGGCGCCGCTCTTCTTCGGGCGGCTCGACTTCGACCCCGCGGCGCCCGAGGCCGGTGACCACCGCGGGCAGCGCTACCACATCGGCCGGCTGCGCGTCACCGAGCACCCGGCGGCCCCGCCGCTCGTCGTCGACTGGCGGGCGCCGGTGTCCCGGGCCTTCTACCAGGCGGGCACCCGCGACCCGCAGGGCGTGGCCGTCCGCCGCCGCTTCGGCTGGGCGCCCGGCAGCAAGGGCGACTCCGCGGACCTGACCGGCCTGGAGGACGAGCACCTGGCCGCGGGCGGCACCGGCGGGCCGAGCCGCATCGTCGCCGGGGAGATCGAGCGGCCCCGCGTCGGCCCGATGCGCGACATCGCCGCCACCATCCAGCCCGAGCAGGACGACCTCGTCCGCGCCCCGCTCACCGACACCGTGTGCGTGCAGGGCGCCCCCGGCACCGGCAAGACCGCCGTCGGCCTGCACCGCGCCGCCTACCTGCTCTACACCCACCCGGGGCGCGTGCGCCGCTCCGGCCTGCTGATCCTCGGCCCCAACCGCACCTTCCTGCGGTACATCGCCGAGGTGCTGCCCTCGCTCGGCGAGACCGGGGTGCGCCAGTCCACCGTGCGGGACGAGATCGCCCGGCAGCCCGTGACCGCGTCCGACGACGAGCCGGCCGCCGCCGTCAAGCACGACGCCCGCATGGCGGAGGTGCTGCGCCGCGCCCTCTACGCGCGCGTGCGGCCCGTCGCCGACGCCCTGGCCGTGCCGGACGGCTCGTACCGCTGGCGGGTGCCCGCCGACGAGCTGGAGCGGATCGTCGCGGACGTCCTCGCGGAGCGGCCCCCGTACGACACCGGCCGCGAGCGCGTCCGCAGCCGTGCCGTGCGGTACGTCCAGGACCAGGCCGAGCGGCGCGCCGGGCCGATGACCAACACCTGGGTGCAGAGGATCTCCCGGGCCCGGCCCGTCTCCGCCTTCGTCGACGCGGCCTGGCCGAAGGTCAAGCCGGAGGAGGTGCTGTACGGACTCCTCGCCGACGAGGGCGCCCTGGCGGCCGCCGCCGACGGCCTGCTCACCGCCGGGGAGCAGCGGGCGATCCGCTGGGCCCGGCCGCCGCGCTCGTACCGGTCGGCGAAGTGGTCGGCCGCCGACCTCGTCCTGCTCGACGAGGTGGCGGGCCTGATGGAACGCCCCGAGAGCTACGGCCACATCGTCGTCGACGAGGCGCAGGACCTCTCCCCGATGGAGTGCCGGGCCGTCGCGCGGCGCGCCGGCTCCGCCTCGCTGACCGTCCTCGGCGACCTGGCGCAGGGCACCACGCCGTGGGCCGCCCGCTCCTGGCCGGAGCTGCTCGCCCACCTGGGCCGGCCGGACGCGGCGGTCACCCCGCTCACCACCAGCTTCCGCGTCCCGGAGGCCATCGTGTCGCTGGCCAACGCCCTGCTCGCCGGGCTCGGCGTCGACGTGCCGCCCGCGCGCTCCCTGCGCCACGACGGCGACCTGGCCGTGCGCGAGGTGCCGGACGCGGTGGCCGCCGCCGTGACCGCCGTGCGGCGCGCGCTCGCCCGCGAGGGGTCCGTGGGCGTCATCGCCGCCGCCGCGACGGTGGCCGCGGTACGGGCCGCGCTCGCCGGGGCGGGCGTGGCCGCGGCCGGACCGGACGACCTGGGCGCGCGGGTCGCGGTCGTGCCCGCGTCGCTGGCGAAGGGCCTGGAGTACGACCACGTGGTGGTCGTCGAGCCCGCCGGGATCGCGGAGGCGGAGGCCCGCGGCCTGCACCGGCTGTACGTGGTGCTCACCCGCGCGGTGACGAGCCTGGAGGTGCTGCACAGCAGGGGGGTGCCGTGGGGTGCGGCCCCCGTCGCGTCGGCATCCGCGCCCGGGTCCGTGCCGCGGTGACGCCCCGGAGCGGGGGGCGTGGCTCGTTCGCGGCGCCGGTTGGTGCCGCGGTGGCTCCGCCGGTGGCGTCATGTGCGGCCTGGGTTCTCCCGGGGCGGGGGCGGAGGCCGGGGACGGGCTGGTCTGGCTCTCGGGTGCGCCACACCTTCCGATAGCTGGTACGTCTCTGTTTCCGCAGCTCATAGGGGACTTGGTCGGTCGCTGGGCGGCTCCTACCGCCGCGGTGGGGCTCTGTGGTGCCGCTCGTGCGCCAAAGGGGGCTTGCATTGGTGCCACGGTGATGCCATGCTGGCGTCACGCCGCACCGCGGCAGCGACACCACCGAAGAGCAGCACGGCACATGACCGGCGGCGACGCCCGGAGCCGCACCGCGCTGCACGACCGACTGAAAGGACGGCCATGCCCGCCTTCGACACCCCCGAGTCCGTCTCCGCCCTCGTCGAGTTCGAGGTGGGCACCGCCCACTTCGTCGCGAGCAAGCGCCTCGACACCGTCGTCACCGTGGAACCGAGCGACCCCGGGGCGCAGGCCGACGTGAAGGTGGCCGAGCAGGTGCAGGTCACCTGCACCGACGGGCGACTGGTCGTGCGGGGCCCCAAGCAGCGCTCCATGTTCGGCAAGAACGGCTCGGTGACCATCACCGTCGAGCTCCCGGCCGGGGCCGACGTCCAGGGCGTGACCGCCGCGGGCGGCTTCCAGGCCGAGGGCCGCCTCGGGACCTGCCGCTTCGAGACCAGCGCCGGCGACATCCTCCTCGCCGAGACCGGCGCCGCGGTCCTCAAGAGCGGCTACGGCACCATCCGCCTGGAGCGCGCCGACGGCGACGTCGAGGTGGAGACCGCGGGTCCGGTCGACCTCGGCGAGATCAACGGCACCCTGCGCGCCGACTCCCAGGAGGGCGACATCCGCGTGGCCGTCGCGCACGCCGGGGTCGAGGCGAAGGCGGGCAAGGGCGCCGTGCGGCTCGCGGACGTGGCCCGCGGGCGCGTCTCGGTCGAGTCCAGCGCCGGTGACCTCGAGGTGGGCGTGCGCGAGTCGAGCGCGGTCCGCCTGGAGGTCAACACCCAGTACGGCACCGTGCACAACGCCCTCGACCAGGTCGGCGCCCCCGTGGCCCACACCGAGACCGTCGAGCTCCAGGCCCGCACCGGCTACGGCGACATCGTGATCCGCCGCGCCTGACGCGCCCCCGACCGAGCACCCCGACCGAGCACCCCGACCGCGCGCCCCCCGACCGCGCGCCCCCGGTCACGCACCGACGAAGCGAACGACGAAGCGAACGACGAAGCAAGGAGGCGGCACGATGACTGCCACCACCGGTTCAACCGCCGCGGCCGCGGGGATCACCGCCCAGGGGCTGCGCAAGTCGTACGGCGAGAAGACCGTCCTGGACGGGGTCGACCTGCACGTCGCCCCCGGCACGATCTTCTCCCTGCTCGGCCCGAACGGCGCCGGCAAGACCACCACCGTGCAGATCCTCTCCACCCTCATCGCGCACGACGGCGGCACGGCCCGCGTCGCCGGGCACGACCTCGACGCGGAGCCGGACGCGATCCGCCGGGCCATCGGCGTCACCGGCCAGTTCGCCGCCGTCGACGGCCTGCTCACCGCCGAGGAGAACATGCTCCTCATCGCGGACCTGCTGCACCTCGACCGCGCCGAGGGCAGGCGCCGCGCCGCCGAGCTCCTGGAGCGCTTCGAGCTCACGGAGGCCGCGCGGAAGCCCGCGGCGTCCTTCTCCGGCGGCATGCGCCGCAAGCTGGACCTGGCCATGACGCTCGTCGGCCGCCCCCGCGTCATCTTCCTGGACGAGCCGACGACGGGCCTCGACCCGCGCAGCCGCCGCACGATGTGGGACCTCATCCGCGACCTCGTCGCCGGCGGCACCACCATCCTGCTGACCACGCAGTACCTGGAGGAGGCCGACCAGCTCGCCGACCGCGTCGCCGTCCTCGACGGGGGCAGGATCGTCGCCGAGGGCACCGCCGACGAGCTCAAGCGCCGTATCCCCGGAGGCCACATCCGGCTCCGCTTCAACGACGTCGACAGCCTGCACTCCGCCGCCTCGCGCCTCGCGCTCTCCACCGCCACGCGCCACGACGACGAGCTCACGCTCCACGTCCCGAGCGACGGCAGCGTCTCCGCCGTGCGCTCCGTCCTCGACATCCTGGAGAGCTCCGCCATCCACGCCGAGGCGCTCACCGTGCACACCCCCGACCTGGACGACGTGTTCCTGGCCCTGACCGGACACGGGTCCGGGACCGCCCCCGCCGACGCGTACGGCACCCCGGCCGCCGCCGCGTACGGCTCGACCGCCGCGAACGCGGCCGCCGGGCACGCGACCGCTGCCGCCGCCGACCCGACCGCCGTGCACGCGACCGCTGTGAAGGAGATCCGGCGATGAGCGCCACCACGTACCCCGTACGCGACGCCATGACCATGCTGCGCCGCAACCTCAAGCACGCCCAGCGCTACCCGTCGATGACCGTCACCGTCGTGATCATGCCGATCGTGATGCTCCTGATGTTCGTCTACTTCTTCGGCGGCGCGCTCGGGGAGGGCATCGAGATCCCCGGCGGCGGCTCGGGCCGCGACGCGTACACCAACTACCTCGCCCCCGGCATCCTGCTGATGACCGTCGCCAGCAGCTCGATCGCCACGGCCATCTCGGTGTGCACCGACATGACCGAGGGCATCATCAACCGCTTCCGCACCATGGCGATCTCGCGGTCCTCGGTGCTCGTGGGGCACGTCCTGGGCAACATGATCCAGACCGTGCTCGCCCTGCTCCTCACCCTGGGCGTCGCCCTGGCCGTCGGGTTCCGGCCCGAGGCCTCGGTCGTGGAGTGGGCCGCGGCGGGCGGCCTCCTGCTCCTGCTCGCCTTCGCGCTGGCCTGGCTGTCGGCCGCGATGGGCCTCAGCTCCGACTCGGTGGAGACCGCGTCGAACGCGCCGATGCCGCTGACCCTGCTGCCCTTCCTCGGCTCCGCGATCGTCACCCCGGACTCGATGCCCGCCGGGATCCGCTGGTTCGCCGAGTACCAGCCGTTCACACCGCTCACCGAGACGGTGCGGGGGCTGCTGAGCGGCTCGGAGATCGGCAACAACGGCTGGATCGCGCTGGCCTGGCTGGCGGGCCTCTCCCTCCTCGGCTACCTGTGGTCCATGGCCGCGTTCAAGAAGGCGGTCAAGCGCTGACCGGCGAACGGCGGCCGTACGACGGCTCCGCGCACACGAAGCGGGCGGCTTCCCCGGCACGGCACCGGGGGGCCGCCCGCTTCGTGTGCCCTTCTCGCTCCGGGGCTGCTGTGCGGGCGGCCCGCTTCCTCCGTACGTCCGGCGTCGGTGGCCGCTCCCGGAACGCCGGTCCCGTACGTACGCCTCAGACGACCCACCGCGGCCGGCTGCCGGACGGCGACGGCGGGCGGGTGTCGGCGAGCGCGGCGGCCATGCGGCGCACGGCCTCCCGCAGTGTCTCCGGGGGAGTGGTGTACGGGATCCGCAGCCGCTGCTCGAAGACGCCCGGGTCGGCGGCGAAGCAGGAGCCGCCCTCGATCCGTACGCCGTGGCCGAGGGCCCGCTCGGCCAGCGCGGCCGCGACCGGCGCGCCCAGGTCCACCCAGAGCGAGAGGCCGCCGGGCGGCTGCCGCCAGGCCCACCCCGGCAACCGCTCGGCGAGCGCGGCGGTGAGCGCGTCCCGCCGCTCGCGCAGCAGGGCGAGCCGGGCCGGCACCAACTCGGCCTCCCTGCCCAGGAGGTGCAGGGCGAGGAGCTGGTCCACGACCGAACCGCCCAGGTCGGTGGCGATCCGCTGGGCGGCGAACTCCGTCACGAGGCGCGCGGGCGCCCGCAGCCAGCCGACGCGCAGGCCGCCCCAGTAGCTCTTGCTCATCGAGCCCACGGTGACGACCTGCCCGGACCCGCCGGGGGCGGCGTGCGCGGCGCTCGGAAGGGGCGCGGGCACGTCGAGGGCGAGGTCGGCCAGGGACTCGTCGACGACCACCCAGGTGCCGGAGCGGCGGGCCGCCCGCAGCACGCGGGCCCGGGTGTCGTCCGGCATGAGCAGCCCGGTCGGGTTGTGGAAGTCGGGGACGAGGTAGGCGAGGTGGGGCACGGCCTGCCGCAGCGTCGACTCGACGATCTCCGCGTCCCAGCCGTCGTCGGTCACCGGCACCGACACCGGGCGCAGCCGCGCACGGCGCAGGGCCTCCAGGGCGTTCGGGTACGACGGGCTCTCGACCAGGACCCGGTCACCCGGGCCGGACAGGAGGCCGAGGACCAGCGTCAGCGCGTGCTGGGCGCCGGAGGTCACCAGGATCTGCTCCGGCACGGTGGCCAGGCCGCGCCGGGTGAACCGCTCGGCGACGGCGGCCCGCAACTCCGGGAGCCCGTACGGGTGGTAGCCCGGCGTGTGCGTGTGCGCGGCGATCCGGGGCGCCGCCTCGGCGAGGGCCTCGGCGAGGACGCGCTCCGGCAGCCCCGGCGAGGCCCTGGCCAGGTCGATGGCGGACTCCGGGGGCGCGAGCACGCGGGCGACGCCGTGCGGCGCGCGGCCCTCGGGCAGCGCGGTCCAGGTGCCGGCGCCCCGGCGGCTGTGCGCGTAGCCGCTCTCGCGCAGCAGGTCGTACGCGGCGGTGACGGTGGGCCTGCTCACGCCGAGCGCCGTGGCGAGCTCCCGCTCGGCGGGCAACCGCACGTGCAGCGCGATCCGCCCGTCCAGGACCAGGTCGCCGATGGCCTGCGCCAGGTGCCGGTAGGCGGGCCGGACGCCGCCCACCGCGGGCAGCAGCGCGGCGAGCCGCCCCCCACCGAGGCTCCGCTCGACCATGCCACTCCTCGACGATTGGCCATGCTTTCCGGGCCAATGACTGTACAGACTCCGGCACTCGGACAAGGCGGCGCGGCTCCGGCAAGGCTGGAGGGTGCCTGGGGTGGGAGGTCGCGGGTATGGCGCGGGTGACGGGTGCGGGACGGCCGCTGGACGGGACGGGTCAGCCACCGGGCGCGGCGGGGCTGCCGGACGCGGCGAAATCACCGGCCGCGGCGCGGCCAAGGGAGTTGGCGGGGCCGACGGACCCAGCGCACCCCACAGCCCCAGCGCATTCCACAGCCCCGGCGAGGCCCACAGACCCGGACAGGAAAACCACCCGTGCAGGCAAGCGGCGGCGGCAGCAGCCGCCGGCCCCGGCCCTCACCCACCTCCCCCTCGCGGAGCGCCCCCTGCGCCGCGTACCGCAACTCCTCATCGGACTGGCCCTGTACGGCGCCGGCATCGCGCTCACGGTCCGGGCCGCCCTCGGTGTCAACCCGTGGGCCGTCCTGAACCAGGGCCTGGAACCGCACACCCCCTTCAGCTTCGGGGCGCTGACCGCGCTGGTGGGCGCGGCCGTCCTCACCCTGTGGATACCGCTGCGGCAGAAACCGGCCTTCGGCACGTTCGCCAACCTCGCGCTGGTGGGCGGCGCGGCGGACGCGGGGCTGTGGCTGGTCCCGGAACCGTCCGGCCTCCCGGCCAGGGCGGCGCTCCTGGCGGCGGGCATCGTGCTCAACGGCTTCGCCGTCGCCGTCTACGTCGGCGCCCGCTTCGGCCCCGGCCCGCGCGACGGCCTGATGACCGGCCTGGCCGCCGTCACCGGCCGCTCGCTGCGCACCGTCCGCACCGGCATCGAGCTGACCGTCCTCGCCGGGGGCTGGCTCCTCGGCGGGACGGTGGGCGTGGGCACGGTCCTGTACGCCGTCGCGGTCGGGCCCGTGGCGCAGTACTTCCTGCCGCGGTGGGCGTACGACCCGGGCGGCGGGGCTACTTCCCCTCGCGAGGCTGGTTGAAGCGCAGCATGTTCCCGGCCGGGTCGCGGAACGCGCAGTCGCGCACCCCGTACGGCTGGTCCATGGGCTCCTGGAGCACCTCGGCGCCCGCGGCACGGATGCGTTCGAAGGTGGCGTCGCAGTCGGCGGTCCGGAAGATGACGCCGCGCAGCATGCCCTTGGCCATGAGTTCGGTCACCGCCTGGCGGTCGGCGTCCGAGGCGTTCGGGTCCGCGAGCGGCGGCTCAAGGACGATCTCCACGTCCTGCGACGGCGAGGCGACGGTGACCCACCGCATGTTCTCGAAGCCGACGTCGTTGCGTACTTCCAGGCCGAGCACGTCGCGGTAGAAGGCGAGCGCCTTGTCGGGGTCGTCCACGGCGATGAAACACTGGGAGAGGCTGATGTCCATGCCCCCACGCTAGGCACCGGGCGCGGGCTTCGCTTCTCCGTTCCTGACCGGCCTGGTGTGGATCTTGGCGATGCAGGCCGGGACGGCGGCACCGTCCCCGTGGTCGCGGGCCCGGTACGCGCTCGGCGTCTCCCCGACCAGCTCGGTGAAGCGGGTGCTGAACGACCCCAGCGACGTACAGCCGACCGCCATGCACACCTCCGTCACCGACAGGTCGCCGCGCCGCAGCAGCGCCTTGGCGCGCTCGATGCGGCGGGTCATGAGGTAGCTGTACGGCGTCTCGCCGTAGGCGGCGCGGAAGCTGCGCGAGAAGTGGCCCGACGACATCAGGGCCTCCCGCGCGAGCGCCGGCACGTCGAGGGGCTGCGCGTAGTCCCGGTCCATCCGGTCCCGGGCCCGGCGCAGCCGTACGAGGTCGTCGAGGGGGACACGGCCTGAGGAGGTCACGCACACCACGCTACCGAGGGGGTGTGACAGCGCCCGCGCCACGCGCCCCTGCGCCGCCCGTCAGACGTGGAGCTCGGGCGGGAAGCCGGTCCAGCGCAGCTCGGCGGGCAGGTGGCGTACGTCGTTGTGGACCAGCACCGAGGAGGGCCTGCCCGGGGCGTAACGGATGACCGTCAGGGCGGTGTTGCCCTGGTTGACACTCGTCCAGCGCCAGGCGGGCGCGTCGAGGGCGGCGCGTACCAGCCAGCCGATGAGGAAGTTGTGCGTGACGACCAGTTCATGCCGGGCGCGGTCCCCGCCGACCGGCCCGGTGAACATCGCCAGCGCCTGTCGGGCCAGCTCCGGACCACGGGCGCGCTCCTCCTCCGGCACCTGGGCGAGGAAGCGGACCACGGCGTCGGCCGCGTCCGGCGGCAGCTCCTCCCGCGCGGGCACGGACGGGACGTGGTCACCGGCCGGTTCCGATTCCCTCGGGCGGCGGGCGGCGGGCGGCGGGCTCGGGCGCGGGCGGCGGGTGGGGGCACGGGTGGCGGGGTGGCGTGGCGCACTTTTGCAAGCGGGTGCTTGCAAAAGTTAGCGAGGGGTGTGCAGTATCGAGGCATGGCATCGCTCAACGTCGGCAATCTCGGCGAGTACCTGCGCGAGCAGCGGCGGAACGCGCAACTCTCGCTGCGGCAGCTCGCCGACGCCGCCGGGGTGTCCAACCCGTACCTGAGCCAGATCGAGCGCGGCCTCCGCAAGCCGAGCGCCGAGGTGCTCCAGCAGGTGGCCAAGGCGCTGCGGATCTCCGCCGAGACCCTGTACGTCCGGGCCGGCATCCTCGACGAGAAGGAGCGGGACGAGCTGGAGACGCGCGCCGTCATCCTCGCCGACCCGTCCATCAACGAGCGGCAGAAGCAGGTACTGCTCCAGATCTACGAGTCGTTCCGCAAGGAGAACGGCTTCACGTCACCGCCGGCGCCGCCCTTGCCGGACGCGCCGTCCCCCGCGGACGCGCCGTCCTCGGCGTCCGCGTCCCCGAGCACCAACGGCGCCGCTCCCGGGAGCGCGGCGGCCACCGCCCGGGAGAACGGCGCACCGGCCCCCACCGCTGACGGACCCCGCACGGCCGACGGCGGCGACGCCGACCCCGCGGGCGGCGAGCCCACGGACCGACAGCACTCAAGCTGAAGCGATTTCCGGGAGGACCATCGTCATGCCCATCTCCGATGAGGTACGCAAGGCCGTCACCAACCCGACCCCCCTCTACTTCGTCGTCGGCGGAGCCGACCTGGCGTACCAGCAGGCGAAGAAGGTACCGACCGTCCTCGAGCAGTTCGCCGCCGAGGCGCCGGCCCGCCTGGACGCGGTCCGCAACACCGACCCCAAGGAGGTCCAGGACCGCGCGACCGCCCGTGCCAAGGAGGCGCGGCAGGTCCTCCGGTCCAAGGTCAACGAGCTCTTCGGCGCGCTCGACACCGACCTGAAGCGGCTCGGCGAGAACGCCCAGGACTTCGCCCTGCGCGGCGTCGGCGTCGCCGTCGAGTACGCCGTCCAGGCGCGCGAGACGTACGAGAAGGTCGCCGAGCACGGCGAGCAGACCGTGCGCCACCTGCGCGGCGAGGCCGCCGACGAGCTCGTCGAGCTGGCGGACACCGTGGAGCCCGACCCGCAGCAGCCCGCGGACGGAGCCGCGAGCGCCACCGCCGCCGGGGACACCGGCACCGGTACCGAGCAAGGTGCCGCGGCGCGCAAGCCCGCCGCCAAGAAGGCCCCGGCCAAGAAGACGACCGCGAAGAAGCCCGCGGCGGCGCCGACCCCGGCGTCCGCCTCGTCTCCGGCGTCTCCGGCGTCTCCCGGGTCTACGTCGTCTCCGTCGTCCACCGGGTCCACGTCCTCGACGACGTCGTCCACGGCGTCCCAGTCGTCCACGGCGTCCACGGCTTCCTCCGACTCGTCGGACTCCACGGACTCGTCCGCGTCGTCCCCGGCGTCCAAGTAGCCGAGGGACGTACGGACGGGCTGGTGTTCGTACACGCGGCCGGGCACTCTCGGAGTGCCCGGCCCGTTGTACGGGTAGCGGTACCGTGACTTTGTACGCAGGACGCGTGCGTCGCGTTGGATACGCCGAGACTGGTGGTGGACGTTGTGCTGATGCAGGGGTTCGCGAACTTCATGTGGCTGCTGTCGCTGGCCCTGATCCTGTTCAGCGGATTCGCGCTCCTCGACGCCGCCGTCCGGCGTGAGGACGCCTATCGCGCGGCCGACAAGAAGACCAAGCCGTTCTGGCTCATCATCCTCGGGCTCGCCTTCGTGGTGAACCTGATCTTCAACATCCTGTCGTTCCTGCCCATCATCGGCCTCATCGCCACGATCGTGTACATGGTCGACGTCCGGCCCGCGCTGCGGCAGGTCATGGGCAAGGGCGGCGGTCGCCGCGGCTCCAGCAGCGACGGTCCGTACGGGCCGTACAACGGCGGGCGCTAGCGAGCAGCGTTTCCCCGGCGCCTCCCGCGGGGCGGCGCCGGGGACTGCTCTGCTCGGGCCCCGGGGCAGGTGACCGGACGGCCCTGCTCCGTTGGGCGCGGCCACCGCGTCCGGTGTTCCGCCTCAGCGTTCGCGGTCGAGGAGGAGGACCGCCACGTCGTCCGTGAGCTCGCCGCCGTTCAGCTCCCGCACCTCGGTCACGGCCGCCTCCAGCAGTTCGTCGCCCCGCAGGCCCGAGGCGAGCTGGCGGCGCACCATCTCCACCATGCCGTCCTGCCCCAGCCGCTGGTTGCCCTCGCCGACCCGGCCCTCGATCAGGCCGTCCGTGTACAGCATCAGGCTCCAGCGGCCACCGAGCTCCACCTGTTGGCGCGGCCAGCGGGCGCGCGGGAGCAGGCCGAGCGCCGGTCCGCCGTTGTCGTACGGCAACAGCTCCGCCCGGGGCGCCGGTTGCTCCCGCGTGACACCGGCGGCGGCCGCGGGTCCGTGGCGGACGATCAGCGGCGACGGGTGACCGGCCAGGCACAGGCCCGCCCGGCGGCCGTCCGGCGCGATGTCGACCGTGCACAGCGTCGCGAAGATCTCGTCGTTGGGCCGCTCGTGCTCCAGGACCTTCTGCAGGGTGCCGAGGAGCTCGTCGCCGACGAGGCCCGCGAACGTCAGGGCCCGCCAGGCGATGCGCAGCTCCACCCCGAGCGCCGCCTCGTCCGGGCCGTGCCCGCAGACGTCGCCGATCATCACGTGCACCGAGCCGTCCGGCGTGCGCACCGTGTCGTAGAAGTCGCCGCCGAGCAGGGCGCGCGAACGCCCCGGCCGGTACCGGGAGGAGAACCGCAGCGGCGAGCCGTCGAGCAGCGGCGTCGGCAGCAGCCCCCGCTCGAGCCGGGCGTTCTCCTGCGCCCGTACACGGGACTCGAAGAGCTGCCGCTGCGCGGCGTCGGCGCGCTTGCGCTCGACCGCGTACTGGATCGCGCGGCTCAGCACCCGGCTGTCCAGCTCGTCGCGGAGCAGGTAGTCCTGGGCGCCGACCCGCACCGCCCGCGCGCCGCGCTCGGCGTCGCCGGACGTGGTGAGCGCGAGGACGGCCTGGCGGGGCGCGAGGCGCAGCACGTGCCGCAAGGGGGCCAGCTCGTCGGCGTCGATGTCTGTGCCGGTGCCGGTGCCGGTGCCGGTGCCGGTGGTGCCGGTGGGGCCGCTGCCGCTGCCGTTGGCGCCGGTGCCGCTGGTGGCGGTCCGCGGAGGGCCGCTGGGTGCGGGGCCCGGTCCGGTGGGCGGCGGGGTGCCCGTCGGGCCCGTGCCGCCGTTCGCGGGGGAGCCGCCGGGCAGGGCGAGGTCGAGCAGGATGCAGTGCACGTCGTCCGTGAGCAGCCGCTCGGCCTCGGTGAGGTTGCGGGCGGTGCGGATGCGCATGGGCTTGCCGTCGGCGGCCAGCAGCTCGGGAAGCCGCAGGGAGCCGCCCGGGTCGTCCTCGATCACCAGCAGGGTGAGCCCGGAGCCGTGGGCCGGGCCGGGGCCGCGGGGGTCTCGGACACGGCTGTGGCCGTCGGGGCCGCCCCGGCGATCGGGGCCGCCCCGGCCGCCGGAGCCGTCAGGGCCGCCGGAGTCGCCGGAGCCGCCAGGGGGGCGGTGCGGCGCGGAGGTCGGCGGAGCCTGACCGCCTTCCGCGGCCGGGATCGCCCTTGGCCGCGGTATGCGTGCGGACATGCGTGGAATCCTTCCCTCCCCCCGAGGGCACGGTGGGGCGACGGTCGCACGCCCCACACCAGACGGGGACCTTAGCGGTAGCCGGACCCCCTGGGGAACGCGGCGCGGCACCCGGCAGACGGCATATGCCGTGTCCTGAACCGCAAGAGGGCACGAACCGGGTCTTCCTGGGATGACGAACATCACCCCCGGAAGGTTGAGCGCCCCGGCCCCCGGTGCACTGGGTCACACCCCGTCGCCGGGGTGCGTCGTCCCTTCCCTGGCCGCTCCCCTGCTGTCCCCTTGCCGCGCGCGGCCACGCCTGGGCACGGGGGCTCACCGTGGGTGGGGCGGGTGATCGTCGGGCCTCTCCAGGTGCCGGGCCGCTCCACCGCAGGGGCGGATCGCCGGGGCCCGGCGGGTGCCGGATCGCTCTGCCGTGGTGGAGGGATTGCTGGGGCCCGGCGGGTGCCCGGTCGCCCCTGCCGTGGTGGAGGGATCACCGGAGCCCCGGGGCTCAGAGGCCGCCGGGTCGCACTGCCCCCGCCGCCTCCGCAGGGCCACTCCAGCCCAAGCCCCAACCCCTACCCCGGCCGCACCACCCCGAGGATCTCCATCGAGCCCGCGCCCGCCATCGTCACGTCCCGCCCCGGCCGGGGGGCGTGCACGATGGTGCCGTTGCCGACGTACAGCCCGACGTGGCTGGCGTCCTTGTGGTAGATGATCAGGTCCCCGGGGCGCATGTTCTTCACGTCCACGTGCGGCAGCCGCTTCCACTGCTCCTGCGACGTGCGCGGGATGCCGCGCCCCGCCGCCGCCCAGGCCTGGGACGTCAGCCCCGAGCAGTCGTACGACTTCGGGCCCTCCGCGCCCCAGACGTACGGCTTGCCGAGCTGGGCCGTGGCGAAGGCGACGGCCTTCCTGCCGCGGGCGGTCGCGCCGCCCTTGAGGTCGTCCAGTATCCCCGTGCTCACCCAGGCCGACTGCTGCTTGCGGGCGGCCTCCTCCTCAAGGCGGCGCAGCCGGTCGCGCTCCCTCTTCTCCAGGCGCGACTCCAGCTTCTCGGCGGCGGCGATCTTCTTCTCGACCTTCTTGCGCGCCTCGGCCTTGGCCCGGCGGTTGGCCTCCAGCTTCCGCCACTGCGCCGAGGCGTCCTTGGCGTACGTCTTCAGGTCGTCCTGGGTCCGGCTCACCTCCGTGAGCAGGGACTTCGCGCCGTGCTGGCCCTGGCGCAGGCGGCCCGCGCCGTCCAGGAACCGCTCCGGGCTGCGGCTCAGCATCAGGCGGGCCTGGTCCGGGATGCTCCCGCCGCGGTACTGCGCGCGGGCCGCGGCGCCCGCCTGGGCCTTGAGCCGCTCCAGCTTCTTCCGGCCGCTGTCGAGGGCACGGGAGAGGCGGGCGATCTCCTTGGACTGCCGCTCGGCCCGCTCCTCCGCCGCGTTGTACGCGTCCGTGGCCGAGCCCGCCTCGCGGTAGAGCCGGTCGATCTCCTTGCGGACCTGCTCCAGGGCGGTGTCCCCGGCGGGCGCCGTGGGCGCCGGCGGTCTCGGCGGGGCGGGCGGCGCGGGCTCGGCAGGGCTCGCGAACGCCGTGCCGGGCGCGGCCAGCACCGCCGTCGCGCAGATCAGAGCCACGGCTGTCGCCGTCGAACACCGCTTGCCGGACACGCTCGCCACCCCCACAACCGATCCCTGATATACCGTCAGTAACGCCTGGGCTCCCCGGGATGGTGCCACGTCCGCGCCCGTGGCGACAGGGCCACACGGCGACGGACGATCCCCTCCCGACTCGTGTGACGAGCGGCACGCGGTGATCGTTCCCCTCGCACAAGGGTTCGCCCACGGCGAAGCCCTGGCCTCAGCCGCCACCCGCGCGCAAGCCCCTCAGCCCCGTCTGAAGCCCTCGCCGCAGCCGACGCCCGCAAGGGAAACCCCTCAGCCCCTGACGGGAGCCCCGGCCTCAGCGGCCCCTGCGAGGAATCCCCTCAGCTCCCACCCCCGCGAGGCGCCAACGCCCCCCACTCCACCGTCACTTCGCCCTGCCGCCACCGCGCAGCACCGTCCACCACCGGCCAGTCCGCCCGCAGCTCCCGTACCGTCCGGATCCACCGCTGCCGCGCCCCGTACGACGCGTACGGGGCCGCCGCCGCCCACGCGCGGTCGAAGTCGCGCAGGAACGCGTGCACCGGCTCGCCCGGCACGTTCCGGTGGATCAGCGCCTTCGGCAGCCGCTCGGCGAGGTCGGAGGGGCGCTCGAGGGAGGCGAGGCGCGCCGCGAACGTCACCGTGCGCGGGCCCTCGGGGCCGAGCGCGACCCACACGTGCCGCCGCCCGACCTCGTCGCACGTCCCCTCGACGAGCAGCCCGCCGGGCGCCAGCCGCGCGCGCAGCAGCTCCCAGGCGGCGGCGACCTCGCCCTCGTCGTACTGGCGCAGCACGTTCGCGGCGCGGATGAGGACCGGGCGCGCGGGCAGCGGTACCTCGAAGCCGCCGTGCAGGAAGGAGAGCCCCTCCCGTTCGTACGGCCGGGCCGCCTCGACCCGCGCCGGGTCGATCTCGATGCCCACCACGCGCGCGCGTGGGGCGGCGGTACGCAGCCGGAGCAGCAGCTCGACGGCGGTCCAGGGCGCGGCGCCGTAGCCGAGGTCCACGGTGAGCGGGTCGGCGGCGCGGCGCAGCGCGGCGCCGTGGACGGCGGCGATCCAGCGGTCCATGCGGCGCAGCCGGTTGGGGTTGGTGGTCCCGCGCGTCACGGTCCCCCGGGGGCGGGGCGAGGAAGGCGAGGTACTGGAGTGACGGGAGGTGCGGGGGGCGCGGGGGGCCATGAGGGCAAGCGTAAGCAAGGCCCCCGCCAGGAACCTCCAAGGTAATGCTTTGGCAAAGAGCGAAATGGAGTCGAGTGTTCCGGTGTTCCCGCTCCAGAGGCCCCGTACGTCCTCCGCATCGCCATGCCCGCCGTACGAGGTCCAGGACGCCGCCGAGGCCAAGGAGGATCGCCACGTGAGCCACTACGTGACCAGGCTCGGGCGTCGTTTCCCAGCGGCCCCCTCGGCGCCGGCCCGGCTCCGGCTGCCCGGCTCGCCGCGCCGCCCCCGCCGCGTGGCCATGCTCAGCGTGCACACCTCACCGCTGCACCAGCCCGGCACGGGCGACGCGGGCGGCATGAACGTCTACATCGTGGAGCTCGCCAAGCGCCTCGCCGAGATCAACATCGAGGTGGAGATCTTCACGCGCGCCACCACGGCCGCCCTGCCGCCCGCCGTCGAGCTCGCCCCCGGCGTTCTCGTCCGCCACGTGGACGCGGGCCCGTACGAGGGTCTGGCCAAGGAGGAGCTGCCCGCCCAGCTCTGCGCCTTCACGCACGGCGTCATGCTCGCCTGGGCCGGCCACCGCCCCGGCCACTACGACCTCGTCCACTCGCACTACTGGCTCAGCGGCCACGTCGGCTGGCTCGCCGCCGAGCGCTGGGGCGCCCCCCTCGTACACGCCATGCACACCATGGCGAAGGTCAAGAACGCGGCGCTCGCCGAGGGCGACACCCCCGAGCCCGCCGCCCGCGTCATCGGCGAGACACAGATCGTGCGCGCCGCCGACCGCCTGATCGCCAACACCTCCGAAGAGGCCGGCGAACTCGTCCACCACTACGACGCCGACCCCGGCAAGGTCGCCGTCGTCCACCCCGGCGTCAACCTCGACCGCTTCCGCCCCGCCGACGGCCGCGCCGCCGCCCGGCACCGCCTCGGCCTGCCCCAGGACGCCCTGATCCCCCTCTTCGCGGGCCGCATCCAGCCCCTGAAGGCGCCCGACATCCTGCTGCGCGCGGTCGCCGTACTCCTCGACGAACGCCCGGAGCTGCGCCGCCGCATGGTCGTTCCGGTCGTGGGCGGGCCGAGCGGCAGCGGCCTGGCGAAGCCGGAGGGCCTGCAGAAGCTGGCGGCCCGCCTGGGCATCGCCGACGTCGTCCGCTTCCAGCCGCCGGTCGGGCAGGAGCAACTGGCCGACTGGTTCCGCGCGGCGTCCGTGCTCGTCATGCCCTCGTACAGCGAGTCCTTCGGCCTGGTCGCGATAGAGGCGCAGGCGGCGGGCACCCCGGTGCTCGCGGCGGCGGTCGGCGGCCTGCCGGTCGCGGTCCGCGACGGTACGACGGGCTTCCTCGTCCACGGCCACGAACCGGCCCTCTACGCGCGCGTGCTCCGCGACTTCGCCGACAGCCCCCACCTCACGGACAGCATGGGCGCGGCGGCCGCGCGCCACGCGCAGTCCTTCGGCTGGGGCACGGCGGCGTCCACCACGGCCGACGTGTACACCGCCGCGATGCACGACCACCGGCGTCGCGTACCCTCGCACCATGGGTGACGTTGCCGGCGGGGCGCCTGACGCGGTGATCGAACGATTCCTCGACGACGCCGAACTGACCTGGGAGTCCCCCGACCCCGGCTCGTACGTGATCACCCTCCCCGGCACCCGCAAGCTCTCGACGACCCTGTCGATGATCGTGGGCAAGCACTCCCTGTCCCTCAACGCCTTCGTCATCCGCCACCCCGACGAGAACCACGAGGCCGTCCACCGCTGGCTCCTGGAGCGCAACCTGCGCCTGTACGGCGTGAGCTACGCGATCGACCCCCTCGGCGACATCTACGTCACCGCCAAGCTCCCCCTGGCCGCCGTCACCCCCGACGAGCTGGACCGCCTCCTCGGCTCCGTCCTGGAGGCCTCGGACGGCTCCTTCAACACCCTCCTGGAACTGGGCTTCGCGACCGCGATCCGCAAGGAGTACGCCTGGCGCGTCTCGCGCGGCGAATCGACCCGCAACCTCGCCGCGTTCGCCCACCTGACGAAGCCCCGCCCCGGCGCCCCGGAGTAGCACCGCCCGGACCCGGCACCCCGGAGTAGCACCGCCCGGGCCCGGCGCCGCGCCGATCCGGCCCCGTCTGCGCACTTTGCCGCCAACCCCGGCCGACCGGCACCCCCGCACGCCCGCCCCCTGCTACAGAGGAAAGCTGGGACGTCTCCGCCCGGGGGGAGGGCCGACCCCATGAAACTGACGATCAACATGGCGGTCCTGCTGGCCGTCGTCCTCGTCCTGCTGATCCGCCGCAAGGTCCAGGCCCGAAGCCGGGCCGACCAGGCGATGACCCTGGCCGTAGCCGTCGTCTTCGGAGTCCTGATAGCCCCCACGGACCTGGGCCAGGGAATCCTCGACACAACGGGCGACCTGGCCAGAACCATCTCGAACACGGGCACACCCTGACCCCCCGCACCCCCGCCCATACCGAAGCCCCCTGCCCAGAACACCCGGGCAGGGGGCAGGAAACGTCAGGAGGTTACTTCTTCTTGCCCTGGTTCTTGACCGCCTCGATGGCGGCCTTCGCGGCGGCCGGGTCGAGGTACGTGCCGCCCGGGTTCAGGGGCTTGAAGTCGGCGTCCAGCTCGTAGGAGAGCGGGATGCCGGTGGGGATGTTCAGGCCCGCGATGTCGGCGTCGGAGATGCCGTCGAGGTGCTTGACCAGGGCGCGGAGGCTGTTGCCGTGGGCGGCGACCAGGACGGTGCGGCCGGTCAGGAGGTCGGGGACGATGCCGTCGTACCAGTAGGGGAGCATGCGGACGACGACGTCCTTGAGGCACTCCGTGCGGGGGCGCAGCTCCGGCGGGATGGTCGCGTAGCGCGGGTCGTCCGACTGGGAGAACTCCGCGCCGTCCTCGAGCGCCGGCGGCGGGGTGTCGTACGAGCGGCGCCACAGCATGAACTGCTCCTCGCCGAACTCGGCGAGGGTCTGGGCCTTGTCCTTGCCCTGCAGCGCGCCGTAGTGGCGCTCGTTCAGGCGCCAGGAGCGGTGCACCGGGATCCAGTGCCGGTCGGCGGCCTCGAGCGCGAGCTGCGCGGTGCGGATGGCGCGCTTCTGGAGGGAGGTGTGCACGACGTCGGGCAGCAGACCCGCGTCCTTGAGCAGCTCGCCGCCCCGGACCGCCTCCTTCTCGCCCTTCTCGTTCAGGTTGACGTCCACCCAGCCGGTGAACAGGTTCTTCGCGTTCCACTCGCTCTCGCCGTGGCGGAGGAGGATCAGCTTGTACGGTGCGTCGGCCATGCCCACGAGCGTAATGGAATCCCCGTGAGGGCCGCGCCCGGGAGCCCGGGGGCCCCGGAGCCGCCGCCGGGGCCCGGCCTCCTCGATTGACGGTGGTCGTCAAATGAGTGGCGGGGCGGGCGCAGGGTTCGTAAGTTGTCGGCGCGGGTTTCGACACTTACATCACCCACGCCCTCATCTGCACCCACGCCCGCCTCTGCACCCACACCTGCACTCGCACCCGCACTCGCTCCGCTCAGCCGCCAGCCAGCCAGCAAGCCAGCCAGCACCGCCCCGGGGGACCCGCATGCTCACCGCCGCCAGACGTGCCGTCAAGGAATCCGTGTCGGGGCTGCCCCCGGCCTTCTGGTGGCTGTGGACCAGCACCCTGGTGAACCGCCTGGGCGCGTTCGTGTCCACCTTCATGGCGATCTACCTCACCCTGGAGATGGGGTACTCGGCCACCTACGCGGGGCTCGTCGCCGCCCTGCACGGGCTCGGCGGCGTCATCTCCTCCCTCGGCGCGGGCGTCCTGACCGACCGGCTCGGGCGGCGGCCCACGCTGCTGGTCGCGCAGACCTCCACGGCGGTCTCCGTGGCGCTGCTCGGCTTCATGTCGCACCCGGTGGCCATCGCCGCGGTGGCCTTCGCGGTCGGCATGGCCAGCAACGCGTCCCGCCCCGCCGTGCAGGCGATGATGGCCGACATCGTCCGGCCCGAGGACCGGGTCCGCGCGTTCTCGCTCAACTTCTGGGCCATCAACCTCGGCTTCGCCATCTCCTCGGCAGGCGCCGGGTTCATTGCCGCGTACAGCTACCGCGCGGGCTTCCTCATCGAGGCCGTGATGACGCTGGTCTGCGCGGTTCTGGTGTTCGTCAAGCTGCCCGAGTCGCGCCCCGAGCACCCGGACGGGGCGGCGGCGCACACACCCGACGGGGGCCTCGGCACGGTGCTGCGGGACCGCCGCTTCATGGGTGTCGTCGGGCTCTCCTTCCTGGTCGCGCTGGTCTTCCAACAGGCGTACGTGGGCCTGCCGGTGGCGATGGGCGAGGCGGGCTTCACGCCGAGCGACTTCGGCGTGGCCATCGCCTGCAACGGCGTCATGATCGTGCTGCTCCAGATCCCGGTGACCCGGTTCATCGAGCACCGGGACCCCCAGCGCCTGCTGGTGATCTCCTCGCTCGTGGCGGGGTACGGCTTCGGCCTCACCGCGTTCGCCGGGTCGGTCGGCCTCATCGCCCTCACGGTGTGCGTGTGGACGCTCGCCGAGATCGTCAACGCCCCCACGCAGTCCACCCTGGTGGTCCGCCTCTCCCCGGCGCACGCCCGCGGCCGCTACCAGGGCATGTACGCCATGTCCTGGTCGGTGGCGGCGCTCGCGGCCCCGCTCCTGTCCGGGTTCTTCATCGACCGCCTTGGCCAGGAGTGGCTGTGGGGCTTCTGCGCGCTCGTGGGCACGGTCGCGGCGCTCGGGTACTGGAGCCTGATGCGCGGGCTCTCGGAACCCGCCCCCGGCGCGAAGCCGCGTACGGAACCGCTGGACACGGGTGTGAGCCTGCCGGACCACGCCCGGCAGGCCGAGGCCACCGGCTGAACTCCCGCGGCCCCGGCCCCGGCCCCGGCCGCTACCGTGAGCCCTGCGCCGGGACCGTCCAGGGACCCCCAGGGAGAGTGACCCGCACATGGCCGAACCACTGAAGACCTTCATCGGCGGCGAGGAGGTCGAGGTGCCCAACACCATCCCGGACATCCGCGCCGCCCTCCCGGAGGACAGACGCGCGGACTTCGACCGGGCCATCAACCAGGCGGGCGTCGACGAGATCCACGCGGTGATGCGCCACTGGATGCTGGAGGCCGTGCCCGACCCCGAGGCCGAGGCGCTGCTCGACCGCCTCGCGGCCGACGAGGCCGAGAGGCGGAGCATCGCGTGAGCCGGCACCGGAGGCGCAGCTACCGCATCACCTACGCCCCGCCCGCCGACGACACCCTCGCCAAGATGGACGGCGCCGACGAGTTCCGGTCGGCGATGGCCCGCACGCTCGGCCGCGACCCGTACGGGCACGGCTCGGCGGCGGTGGACGCGGAGCGCGACCGCCGCGAGGCGACGGTCGGCGGCGCCATCGTCCTCTACTACGTGTCGGGTTCGGTCCTGACGGTCACGGTGGTCCGCCTCGTCCCGTTCGGTTAGGCCTCCCCTCCAAAGGGATCCAGCCCAGTTCCAAAGGGATCCCGCCCAGTTCCCTTCGGCGAGAAGTCCGCGTCGGCCATGACGCGCCCCCACCTCTCCCCGCGTCCATGGGGCAGTGCGTCTGCGCGACAGTGCCTCTGCGCGTCTGCGCGTCCATGTGTTTGTGTACGTGAATGGAGTTCACGTACAGCACTGCGTGAGCGGAGCACGCCCCGGCCCCCGACCCCCGGCGTCGCCCCAGCCGCCCCACCCCGGTCACCCCCCTGCGGCCCGGCCTCCCCCGCACCCGCCCGCCCCCGCTGTACAGCGCGGAACAAGCCACCCCCACGACGGCCGAGGAGGGGGTGACACGGGAGGCACCGCCCGGCGCATTCGGTGGCGAGCGCGCATATGTGCGCCGTTGACGCGCCCCGTTGGTCGCTGCATGGAATGGAGGGCAAGCAGTACGTCTCACGCCTTCGAGGAGGAGACCATGGCCGAATCCCCCGAGCGCGACACCTGTGCCGACGGCTGTCAGTGCGGTCCCGGGTGCAGCTGCGGCTGCCAGTCCGGCGGTCCCTGCCAGTGCGGTGGCGGCTGCGGCTGAGGCCCGGCCGCGTCAGCCGGTGAAAGAACGGGCGCCGCACCCCCCGGGTGCGGCGCCCACTCTGGTGCGTGAGACCGGGGCCTGAGGTCAGGCCCCCTCGACCGGGGCGGTGCCCGGCTGGATCTCGTCGGCGTGCTCGCCCGTCACCAGGTACACGACCCGCTTCGCCACCGACACCGCGTGGTCCGCGAAGCGCTCGTAGTAGCGGCCGAGGAGCGTCACGTCGACCGCGGTCTCGATGCCGTGCTTCCAGCGGTCGTCCATCAGGTGCTGGAAGAGCGTGCGGTGCAGCAGGTCCATCTCGTCGTCGTCCTGCTCCAACTGGAGCGCCAGGTCGACGTCCTTGGTGATGATGACCTCCGCCGCCTTGGCCATCAGACGCTGCGCGAGCTGGCCCATCTCCAGGATCGTCGCGTGCAGGTCGCGCGGCACCGGCGAGTCCGGGAAGCGCAGCCGCGCGAGCTTCGCCACGTGCTGGGCGAGGTCGCCGGAGCGCTCCAGGTCCGCGCTCATCCGCAGCGAGGTCACGACGATGCGCAGGTCGGTGGCGACCGGCTGCTGCCGGGCCAGCAGGGCTATCGCGCGGGCCTCCAGGTCGTGCTGGAGGTCGTCGACCTTCTGGTCGGCGGCGATCACGCTCTCCGCCAGCTTCAGGTCCGCGTCGAGCATGGCCGTGGTGGCGCGCCCGATCGCCGACCCGACGAGACGGGCCATCTCGACCAGGCCCTCGCCGATCGAGTCAAGTTCCTCGTGGTACGCGTCACGCATCTGGCTGTCCCTCTCTCGTACGTCACAGGGGGCTGCCCCCTACGTCCATCAGGGGTTGTCCCCTACGCTCCCACGGTGTGGCGCGGACGCGTCCGTTACCGGCACCCCATGTGAACCGGCGCCGTCCCCCAGGTGAACGGTGGGCGACGCCCCCGTCACCCCGGAAGTGATCCCTCCGCCGGTCCGGGCGTCCGAAATGAACCATCGCTGTCCCCTCGGTGAACTCTGAGCGACGACTGTTCGAGCGGCCACTCGGATGGCTGTGGGCAGTGCTCCGCACCCGCATAACCTGGAGGCATGGACGTGAACGCGGCGGTCGCCGCAGCGGCAGCGATCGCCGGAGTGTGCACCGGTGTCATCGCCATGCTGGCGTTCCGCTGGAGCGAACGCGACCAGAAGCGCCCCACCCGGACCTCCCTGCACACCGACGCGGTGCTTCCGCCCGGCGTCGACACCGTGCTCTCCGTACTGCGCTCCTCCGCCGTCGTGCTCGACGAGTCGGACGGCGTGGTCAAGGCCAGCTCGGCGGCGTACGCGCTCGGTCTCGTGCGCGGCGGCAAACTCGCCGTCGAGCCGATGCTCCAGATGGCCCGCGACACCCGGCGCGACGGCGAGATACGCCAGGTCGAGCTGGACCTGCCGCGCCGCGGCACCGGCCGCGGCGACGCCCTCGCCGTCTCCGCGCGGGTGGCCCCGCTCGGCTCCCGCCTGGTGCTGCTGCTCGTCGAGGACCTCACCGAGGCCCGCCGGATCGAGGCCGTGCGCCGCGACTTCGTGGCGAACGTGAGCCACGAGCTGAAGACCCCGGTGGGCGCCCTCAGCCTGCTCTCGGAGGCCGTCATGGACGCCGCCGACGACCCCGAGGCCGTCGAGCGCTTCGCGGGCCGCATGCAGAACGAGGCGACCCGCCTCACCAACCTCGTACAGGAGCTGATCGACCTCTCCCGGGTGCAGAACGACGACCCGCTGGAGGACGCCGAGCCGGTCCGCGTGGACGAGCTCGTCGGCGAGGCCATCGACCGCTGCCGCCACCAGGCGGGGACGAAGCAGATCACCATGGCCACCGGCGGCACCGCCGACCTGCACGTGTGGGGCAACCGGGGCCAGCTGGCGGCCGCGCTCGGCAACCTCGTCGAGAACGCCGTGAACTACTCGCCCGCCCGCACCCGCGTGGGCATCGCCGCGCGCCGCGTCAACGCCCCCGGCGGCGACCTCATCGAGATCGCCGTCACGGACCAGGGCATCGGCATCTCCGACAAGGACAAGGAGCGCATCTTCGAGCGCTTCTACCGCGTCGACCCGGCCCGCTCCCGTGCCACCGGAGGCACCGGGCTCGGTCTCGCCATCGTCAAGCACGTGGCCGCCTCGCACGGCGGGGAGGTCACGGTGTGGAGCTCCGAGGGACAGGGCTCCACCTTCACCCTGCGCCTGCCGGAGGCGGGCGCGACCCGCGACCGCGGATCCGGGCACGGTCTCGGCGACGAGGACGCGCACCAGGGCATCAGGCCCGACACCACCGCATACGAACCCATTCCTGCCGCCCCGGAGGTCCTTCCGTGACCCGAGTGCTCGTCGTCGAGGACGAGGAATCCTTCAGCGACGCCCTGTCGTACATGCTCCGCAAGGAGGGCTTCGAGGTCGCGATCGCGGCCACCGGCCCGGACGGACTCGACGAATTCGAACGCAATGGCGCCGACCTCGTCCTGCTCGACCTGATGCTGCCGGGCCTGCCCGGCACCGAGGTCTGCCGCCAGCTCCGGAGCCGGTCGAACGTCCCGGTGATCATGGTGACCGCGAAGGACAGCGAGATCGACAAGGTCGTCGGCCTGGAGATAGGAGCCGACGACTACGTCACCAAGCCGTTCTCCTCGCGCGAGCTGGTCGCCCGCATCCGCGCCGTGCTGCGCCGCCGCGGCGAGCCGGAGGAGGTCACCCCGCAGGCCCTGGAGGCGGGTCCGGTCCGCATGGACGTCGACCGGCACGTGGTCACGGTCTCCGGCTCCAAGGTCGACCTGCCGCTGAAGGAGTTCGACCTCCTGGAGATGCTGCTGCGCAACGCGGGCCGCGTGCTGACCCGCATGCAGCTCATCGACCGCGTCTGGGGCGCGGACTACGTCGGCGACACCAAGACCCTCGACGTCCACGTCAAGCGCCTCCGCGCCAAGATCGAGCCGGACCCCGGGGCGCCGCGCTACCTGGTGACGGTGCGGGGCCTCGGCTACAAGTTCGAGCCGTAGACCGCGTCCGGGGAGCCGCGGCCGGGCCGCGTCCCCCGTACGTACGCACGGGGCACGGGCCCCGGGGCGTCAGTGCTGCTGCGCGTCCGACTCGTGCGCGGCACCGGCGTCGTGCGAGGCGTCCGCCTCGGCACCGCCGGCCGGGGTGCCGGCCTCACCGGACCGCTGCGACTCGGGCGAGCCCGAGGGCGAACCGGACGGGGAGCCGGAGGGGCTGCCGGACGGCTTCCCGGACGGCTTGCCCGAGGGCCTGCCGGACGGCTTGGCGTCGGGGGACTGCGGGACCTCGGTCGGGCCCCACTCCTCGAAGTAGCTCTCGGCCGGGACGACGAACGTCTTCAGCTTGACGTCACCGGTCTTGCTGAAGCCGAAGGTGACCGGCTGCGCGTTGCCGTCCTTGACGGACTCGCGGCTGCTGGGCAGAAGGGCCACGGCGTTGTCCTTGCCGCCGATCACGACGGAGCCGCCGGCCGGGACGACCAGGCCGCCGCCCTTGCCCTTCTGGCCCGGCCGGTCACCCTTGGCGGGGCGGAGCCGGGCCTTCTTGCCGGTGCCGTCGACCGTGATCGACTCCAGGATCTGGTCGGTGCGGCCGCCGTTGAACACGGTGGCGGAGACCACGGCGGGGCCCGTCGACTCGCGGTCCGGCTGGGTGATGATCATGGCGTTCTGGATCTTGATGTCGCCGACGGCGGTCGCCGCGTTGTCCGGCTTGATCTCGATCGTCTGGGCGTTGTTTCCGGCACCGCAGGCGGTGAGCGAGGCGAGCGAGAACGCGAGGGCGGTGGCGGCGATGGCGCCGCGTCGAAGGCTGCGGCTCACGGCGGCGGCAACTCCTTGAACGTGGGCGATACGGAGGGTCGAGCAAGGTCGAGCAGGCACGGACGGGCCGGGCCGGGTCGAGCCGGGCGGGCGGCCGTAAAGCCGCCCTAAGGGTGTGTCAGCGCGCTTAGGTTACCGAGCCGTTCCCGCGCGCCCGCACCCGACCCGCCCCTGGTGGTCACGAGCCTGCGGCGGCTGCCGCGCCCCGGGCTTCCCCGCGGCCTCGCGTTTCCCCATTCGCATATCCCCGCCGGTGGAGTCGCGGGGGATTTCCCGTAAGGAATGCGGGACAGTCCGGGAAATTGATCAGTGCCGATCGGTGCAGGGATCACGGTGTGCAACGCCTGGCGCGTCGGAGCACGCTTCCGGCGCATCGGAGCCCGCGCTTCTTGATCAATTCTGGATTCACTCCGGGGGGCCCGCACTTCGCCCGCCCGGTGGCGCCGCACGTGTCCGCGGTCACCGAACGGAGTAGCGGAAGTTCACCTCCGGGAACCCGGCAAAACGGGACGTACGTCACCTTGGAGCACCCTCGTGGAGTGTGTAACGTGGGCGTTTCACCTTCCCCGGACAGCGGCTCCGACCTGCGAATACCCCCTTCCGCCCCCCGCTCGCAGCACGTTCGTGTCGCTGTTGTCAAGCCCCGAGATATGCCCTGACCTGCGAAAACGCCATTCAGAAGACGCCGTATCCGTGTTACCCTGGATAGCCACGGAAGGGGTACCTGTCACATGACGTTCAAGGTTGGCGACACCGTGGTCTATCCCCATCACGGGGCCGCGCTGATCGAGGCCATCGAAACTCGTCAGATCAAAGGCGTGGACAAGACCTACTTGGTGCTGAAGGTCGCCCAGGGCGACTTGACGGTACGTGTGCCAGCGGACAATGCGGAGTTCGTCGGTGTGCGTGATGTGGTCGGCCAGGACGGCCTGGACCGGGTCTTCGAAGTACTGCGCGCGCCGTACGCCGAGGAGCCCACGAACTGGTCGCGTCGCTACAAGGCAAATCTCGAGAAGCTCGCCTCCGGCGACGTCATCAAGGTCGCGGAAGTAGTCCGTGACCTGTGGCGCCGCGAGCGTGAGCGCGGACTGTCCGCCGGTGAGAAGCGCATGCTCGCCAAGGCCCGTCAGATCCTGGTGAGCGAGCTCGCGCTCGCGGAGAACACGAACGAGGACAAGGCCGAGGCCCTGCTCGACGAGGTTCTCGCGTCCTGACCGCCCGCGGCCCCGCCGCGCGCGGACACGGGTGCCCCGCGTGGGCCCGCGTCCGGGATACCAGGTGTACGACCACCATGCCGCAGTGCCCGCCGACCCTCAGGGTGTCGCCGGGCACTGCGGCATGTGCACATCCGCTGCGTTTCCCGTCCGGGGCGCGGCGGCGGGCCGCCCGGACGGTGCTCGGGGCCGGGGCCGCACGTCCCCCGGTCTTCCGGTCTTCACCGGCGGTTCGCGGGTGCGGAAAGATCCCCCGGTACGTTGGCGTGCCGGGCTCGGGCAGTTCTGGCTCGACCAGATGTCACGGAAGGGTCCGGTCAAGGCGTCGCGCCCGGCACGGTGTGGCCATACCCATGTCAACCGAGCGCACAAACCTGAACGGAACCGATGTCTGACGTAACCTCTCGCACCGCGGCCGTGATCCCCGCCGCCGGACGCGGCGTACGCCTCGGCCCCGGCGCCCCCAAGGCCCTGCGCGCCCTCAGCGGCACCCCCATGCTCGTCCACGCCGTGCGCGCGCTGGCCGCCTCGCGCGCCGTGTCCCTCGTCGTGGTCGTCGCCCCGCCGGACGGCGCCGCCGAGGTCAAGACGCTGCTCGCCGACCACGCGCTGCCCGAGCGCACGGACTTCCTGGTCGTGCCCGGCGGCGCCACCCGCCAGGAGTCCGTCAAGCTCGGCCTCGACGCCCTGCCGCCCGGCGTCGACATCGTCCTCGTCCACGACGCGGCCCGCCCGCTGGTGCCCGTGGACACCGTCGACGGCGTCATCGAGGCCGTACGCGACGGCGCGCGCGCCGTCGTGCCCGCGCTGCCGCTCGCGGACACCGTCAAGGAGGTCGAGCCGGGGGCGCCCGGACAGCCCGAGCCCGTCGTCGCTACGCCCGAGCGCGCGCGGCTGCGCGCCGTGCAGACGCCGCAGGGCTTCGACCGGGCCACGCTGGTGCGCGCCCACGAGGCGGACGTCGTCGGCGAGGGCGCCACGGACGACGCGGGCCTCGTCGAGCGCCTGGGCGAGCCCGTCGTGCTCGTGCCCGGGCACGAGGAGGCGTTCAAGGTGACCCGGCCGCTGGACCTCGTGCTCGCCGAGGCCGTGCTCGCCCGCAGGAGGGCCAACGATGGCTTCTGAACCGGCTCCCGCGCTGCCGTACCCGCTGCCGCGCGTCGGCGTCGGTACCGACGTCCACGCCTTCGAGGAGGGCCGCGAGCTGTGGTGCGCGGGCCTGAAGTGGGAGGGGGAGGGGCCCGGGCTCGCCGGCCACTCCGACGCGGACGTCGTCGCCCACGCCGCCTGCAACGCGCTGTTCTCCGCGGCCGGGCTCGGTGACCTGGGCGCCCACTTCGGCACCGGCCGGCCCGAGTGGGCCGGGGCGTCCGGGCTCACGCTGCTGACCGAGGCCGCGCGGATCGTCCGGGAGGCCGGCTTCACCATCGGCAACGTCGCCGTACAGGTCGTCGGCCCCCGCCCGAAGATCGGCAAGCGCCGCGACGAGGCCCAGAAGCTCCTCTCGGAGGCGGTCGGCGCCCCGGTCAGCGTCTCCGGCGCCACCACGGACGGCCTCGGCTTCCCCGGCCGCGACGAGGGCCTCATGGGCATCGCCACCGCGCTGGTGGTCCGTACCGGCTGACGACGGGCGGGGCTCCGTCCGGGGCCGGGCGCGGCCGGGTGGTCCGTACGGGGTGCGGGCGGGTGGACATCCGCCCGCCCCGTGGTGCGGGGCCCCGCGATCAGGTAGGGGTACGCATCGTCCCGTGGCCGACCCGGGCCGCGCGGTGAGCCACGTACAGCGGTCAGCCACGTACGGGGACGGCCGCGTACAGACGACCCGCGCGGTCCACCGGAACCGAACAGCCACGGGAACCGGACAGCCACGGGAACCGAACAGCCACCGGAACCGAACAGCCACCCGAACCACCAGCACCAGGAGCGACCCCATGAGCGCCGCACTCTCCGACGCCATCAAGTCCCTGCTCGACACCCCGGTCTTCATCACCGTCGCCACCATCCAGCCCGACGGCAGCCCCCAGCTCTCCCCGGTCTGGGTGAAGCGCGACGGCGACGACGTCGTCTTCTCCACGACCGTCGGGCGGCAGAAGGAGAAGAACCTCCGCCGCGACCCCCGCGTGACCGTGCTGCTCCAGCCCTTCGACGCCCCCTACACCTACGCCGAGATCCGCGGCACCGCCGAGATCACCACCGAGGGCGGCCAGGAGCTCATCGACGAGCTGTCGATGAAGTACACCGGCAAGAGGTACGCCGACTTCAACCCGGCCGCCAAGGACGACGGCCCGCGCGTCGTCGTCCGCGTCCGCGCCCGCAAGGTCGTCGGCCGGCTCTGACCCGGACCCGGGCGCGGCTCCGGCCGGGGCCCGGGCGCGGCCGGACGCCCTGTGTCCCCCAAGGGCGCGGGGCACTGCCCGGCGCCCACTACCCTGGAGTGGTGACGATTCGCCTGTACGACACCAGCGCCCGGCAGATCCGTGACTTCCAGCCCCTCGCCGAGGGCTGTGTCTCGATCTACCTCTGTGGTGCCACGGTGCAGGCCGCGCCGCACATCGGGCACATCCGCTCGGGCCTGAACTTCGACATCATGCGCCGCTGGTTCACGTACCGCGGCTACGACGTGACGTTCATCCGCAACGTCACGGACATCGACGACAAGATCATCGCGAAGTCGGCGGACCAGGGCCGCCCCTGGTGGGCCATCGGCTACGAGAACGAGCGCGCCTTCAACGACGGCTACGACGTCCTCGGCTGCCTGCCGCCCACCTACGAGCCGCGCGCCACCGGCCACGTCACCGAAATGGTCGCGATGATGCGCGCCCTGATCGAGCGCGGCCACGCGTACGAGGCCGACGGCAGCGTCTACTTCGACGTGCGCTCCTGGCCGCAGTACCTGGAGCTGTCGCGCCAGGACCTGGACAAGATGCAGCAGCCCGCCGAGGAGGGCATCACCGGCAAGCGCGACCCGCGCGACTTCGCCATGTGGAAGGCCGTCAAGCCGGGCGAGCCCGCCTGGGAGACGCCCTTCGGCCCCGGCCGCCCCGGCTGGCACCTGGAGTGCTCGGCCATGGCGCACAAGTACCTGGGCAGCGCCTTCGACATCCACGGCGGCGGCCTCGACCTGGTCTTCCCGCACCACGAGAACGAGATCGCCCAGGCCAAGGCCTTCGGCGACGACTTCGCGCGGTACTGGGTGCACAACGCCTGGGTCACCATGAGCGGCGAGAAGATGTCGAAGTCGCTCGGCAACTCGGTGCTGGTCTCCGAGATGGTCAAGCACTGGCGCCCCATCGTCCTGCGCTACTACCTGGGCACCCCGCACTACCGCTCGACCATCGAGTACAGCGAGGAGGCCCTGCGCGAGGCCGAGGCGGCGTTCTCCCGCATCGAGGGCTTCGCGCAGCGCGTGGTGGAGCTGGCCGGGGGCGTCGTCGATCCCGCGGCCGAGGTGCCGCCCGCGTTCGCCGACGCGATGGACGACGACCTGGGCGTCCCGCAGGCGCTCGCGATCGTCCACACCACCGTCCGCCAGGGCAACTCCGCGCTCGCCGCCGACGACAAGGAGGCCGCCGTGGCGCGCCTCGCCGAGGTGCGGGCCATGCTGGGCGTCCTCGGCCTCGACCCGCTCGACCCGCGGTGGGCGGGCACCGAGGGCCAGGGCGGCGACGACCTGGGCGCCGTCGTGGACTCCCTGGTCCGGCTGGTGCTCGACCAGCGCGAGGCCGCGCGCGGCCGCAAGGACTGGGCCACCGCCGACGCCATCCGCGACCAGCTCGCCCAGGCGGGCCTCACCATCGAGGACAGCCCCTCGGGGCCGCGCTGGACGCTCGGGTCGCGCTAGCGCGACCCGCTGATGTGCCGCCCGGGTCGCCGGGCGGCACACTGCATGCAGGACATCAGTACGAGACTTCACGCCGCGTACGCCGACCGCGTACGGGGCCACGCTTCACACAGACGGGTAGGTCATGGCCGCTAACAACCGCCGCATGTCCGGCAAGAAGGGCGCGCAGGTCGGCAGCGGCGGCAAGCGGCGCCGGGGCCTGGAAGGCAAGGGCCCGACGCCGCCCGCCGAAATGCGCAAGGGACACGTCAAGCAGCGGGCCGCGCAGGCCAAGACGCGGCGCGCCCAGGGCCGTCCGCAGGCCAAGGGCCGGGGCGGCAGGTCGACCGCCGAGCTGGTCGTCGGGCGCAACCCGGTCTTCGAGGCGCTGCGGGACGGCGTACCCGCGACGACGCTCTACGTCCAGCAGTTCATCGACAACGACGAGCGGGTGCGGGAGGCGCTGAAGCTGGCCGCCGACCGCGGCGGCATCAACCTCATGGAGGCGCCGCGCCCCGAGCTGGACCGCATGACCAACGGCCTCAACCACCAGGGGCTCGTCCTCCAGGTGCCGCCGTACGAGTACGCGCACCCGGAGGACCTCGCCGCCGCGGCGTACGACGAGGGCGAGGACCCGCTCATCGTCGCCCTCGACGGCGTGACCGACCCGCGGAACCTGGGCGCCGTGGTGCGGTCCGTGTCCGCGTTCGGCGGCCACGGCGTCGTCGTGCCCGAGCGCCGGGCCGCCGGGATGTCGGCGGGCGCCTGGAAGACGTCCGCCGGTACGGCCGCGCGGACGCCGGTGGCCCGCGCGACGAACCTGACCCGGGCCCTGGAGGCGTACAAGAAGGCCGGGATCGTGGTGGTCGGCCTCGCCGCCGACGGCGAGCACGAGGTCGGCGACCTCGAGGCGCTCGGCGGGCCGGTCGTCATCGTCGTCGGCAGCGAGGGCAAGGGGCTCTCCCGCCTGGTCGGCGAGACCTGTGACTACCGGGTGCGGATCCCCATGCCGGGCGGGGCGGAGTCGCTCAACGCCGGTGTGGCCACGGGCGTCGTGCTGTACGAGGCGGCTCGCCGGCGCCGCTGAGTCCGGGCGGTACGGCGCGCTCCGCACGCGGGGCGCGCCCCGTCGACCCGGCCCCTGGGCTGGGTTGACGGGGTCCGGACAGATCCGGGGGAGTCAAGGCAGTGTCCTAACCTCGCGTCACTCGGTTAGATGAGTGTGGACACCAGAACACCCCGCACACCCACGGGGGGACGCTCGTCAGGGTTCGACGACGCTCCCGCGCTGAGCATGGTGAAGGTGCCCTGCGACCCCGCGCAGGTCATCGTCAATCACGCGAGCTTCCGCGTCCAGCTCCCACCGGCCGGGCGAACCCCCTCGCCCCGCGTCGCCCGGCACGTGAGCGCCGCCGAGGACACCGTGCGCATGCCGGCCGTCGGCGCGGCGGGCACCACCGCGCGCCGGCGCGCGCCCGTCGTCTGGAGCGGGAAGTCCGCGCCGGGCGACCCGGGCGCGGGGGAGCTGCTCCAGGCCGTGCGCGCCGGCGGGGTGCGCCGGACGGCGGACGACACGGGCCGTGCCCCGCAGGGACCCCGCCCCGGCTTCGACGACGGCGGTGCCACGCAGGTCATCCCGCGCGTCGACGTGGACGACCCGTACGGCGACACCGTGCGCACCCCGGCGGTGGTCGGACCGCGCGGCGACGAGCACGGGCCCACCCGGCTGCTCCCGCAGATGCGCTTGCCCGGCAGCGCCGACGACGAGCACCGGCACCACTTCGACGAACACTCCTACGACGACGGCTACGACGGCTACGACGGCGACCACGGCGTCGACGGCCCGGACGGCGCCGACGGTGACGACGCGGACGGGTCCGGCGGCGGGCGCGAGGGCGGGCGGCACGGCGCCAGGTCGCGGCTGCGGCACGGCTACTACCCCGGGCGCCGCCTCAACCTCGGCGTCGTGCTGCTGCCGCTGCGCGTCTTCCTCGGTTTCATCTCCATCTACGCCGGGATGGGCAAGCTCTGCGACCCCGTCTACTTCGACGGCGGCGAGCGCGGCTCCATGGTCAAGTGGCTGAACTCGCTGCACCCGTGGGCGCTGGCCGAGCCGATGCGGGACTGGGCGCTCCAGCACCCCGTCGGCGCCGGGCTCGTGATCGCCTTCCTCCAGGTGATCGTCGGCGTGCTGACCGTGCTCGGGCTCTGGCAGCGGGTGGCCGCCGGGGTGGGCATGCTGCTGTCCGTCGCGCTGCTCGTGACGGTGAGCTGGAAGACCGTGCCCGCCTACGACGCGCCGGACATCATCTACCTCGCCGCCTGGTCGCCGCTCATCATCGCGGGCGCCCCGGTGTACTCCGTCGACGCCCGGCTCGCCGGTGAGGCGTGGCGCACGCTGGGGCCGCGCGCGGCGCTGTGGGAGCTGCGCCGCCGCGTGCTGCGCCGGGGCGGTCTCGTCGGGGCCGTCGTCGTCGGTCTGACGCTGCTGGTCGGCTCGCTGCTCGGCGGCGCCGTACGGGACGCGGACCGCGTGACCGTGCCCGGGCCGGGCGAGGCGCCGCGCAACGAGCTGCCCGGCTCGCCGCTGCCGGACGACCCGGAGCGCAAGCGGGAGCGGAGCAGCGACGACCCCCGCGACCCGTCGGCGCCCTCGGGCACGCCGACCCAGGGCAGCACCGCGAGCCCCTCGCAGAGCGGCGCCGCCACCGGCACCCCGGGCACCACCCCGGAGACCGGCAGCGTCAGCGGCTCGGGCACCCGGCCGAGCGCCACGCAGGGCACCACCGGCGGCGAGCAGGCCCCGGCGCAGCAGCAGCCCGCGCCGACCCAGGAGCGCCCGCCGGCCGCCACCAGCGGGCCCACCTCCACCGGCGGCACGACCGGCGGCGGCACCACCGGGGGCTCGGGCGGCACGACCGGCGGCGGCTCGGGCGGCACCACCGGCGGCGACACCTCCGGCGGCAGCGGCGGACGCCCGGGCCTGCTCGGCGGGGTCCTGGGCTGACGGGCGCGTACGCGGCGCGTACGGACAGGGGAGGGGGCCCCCCCCCCCCCCGGGGGGGGGGGGCCCCCCCCCCCGGGCCCCCCCCGGCCCCCCCCCCCCCCCCCCCGGGGCCCCCCGGGGGGGGGGGGGGGGGGGGGGGGGCGGGGGGGTGGGGGGGCGCGGGG
>NZ_JASCXL010000064.1:0-56294 GCF_030010595.1 Streptomyces sp. CC224B
CCCCCAGCGCGGCTCCCCCCCCCCCCCCCCCCCCCCCCCCCCCCCCCCCCCCCCCCCCCCCCCCCCCCCCCCCCCCCCCCCCCCCCCCCCCCCCCCCCCCGCTCCGCTGTCCGGCGAACCGATATTCGGTTGCCCGCCCACCGGGGAGGGGAAACAGTCGCCCCGTGCGAAACATCGAGCTGTCGGACGGCGTGGTCACCCTGACCCCCCTCACCCTGGATGACGTCGACGCGCACCTGGCGGGCGAGGACGACCTCCTGGTGCGCTGGCTCAACGGCGAGCCCAGCACCCGCGCGAGCACGGAGGAGTACGTACGCCACTGCGCGGACCAGTGGGCCACCGGCGGCTCCCTGCGCGCCTTCGGCGTGCGCGCCGGGGACGGCCCGACGCTGGCGGGCACCATCGACGTCCGGCTCGCCAGGTCCGGCCCGGCTCCCGGCGCGGCCAACATCGCCTACGGCCTCTACCCGGCGTGGCGGGGGAGGGGCCTCGCGACCCGCGCGGTCGACCTGGTCTGCCGCTACACGGCGACCGCGGGCGCGCGCGTCGGCGTGATCCGCGTGGACCCCGGCAACACCGCGTCGGAGGCGGTGGCGCTGCGGGCGGGCTTCACGTACATGAAGCAGGTGCGGGACGCCGACGGCACGTGCCTCAACTGGTACGTCCGCGACCTCAAGGGCCTCGCGGCACCGCCGTACGCCGCCGCCCCGCCCGCGCCGCACTGAGGCGCCCGCCGCGCCGTCGGGCCGGGAGCCGCCGGCTGCCGGAGCCCGACTCGAGCGGCGGTGGAGCCGTGGTGGAGCCCGCGGGACGGGAGGTGGCGCGCCCGCCCGCGACGATCCGGCGCGACACCCCCAACTGGCGTGCGCAAGGGGGCGGTTGACGCCCGGTGTGGTGCCGCGGTCGCGCCCCCGACCCGCCGCGGAGGACGTCGACAGCACCTCCGGTATCTGCGAGGGTTCGGATCATGACTTCCACCGAGGCACAGCACGAGGGGGACGCCGTGGTCGAGCGGCTGAAGGAGGAGGCGTTACGGCGCCTCACGGAACGGCACAAGGTGCACCTGGACCCCGGCGCGGTCGCCCGGGACGCCGGTGTCGACCCGCAGGAGGCGCGGCGGCACTACCCCGACGGGGACGCGCTGCTGTCCGCCATGGTCCTGGGCGCCTACACCTCCCTCGCGGACAGCACGGAGGCCGCCGCCGCGGCCGCCCTCGCGGAGGGCGCGGACCCGCTGCGCCGCTGGGTCGCCATCTGGCTCGGCATCCGTGAGTGGGCCATGGCCCACCCCGAGGAGTACGTCCTGCTCTGGGGCCGTCCGGTGCCCGGCTACACGGCACCGCCGGAGACCCTGGAGGCGGTCGCCCGGATCGTGCTTTCGATGGTGGCCGTCCTGCGCGACGCCCACGAGGCGGGCCTGCTCACCGGGGACCGGCCCGGCGAGGAGCCCCTCAGCGACGGGATGCGCCAGAACGTCGACGCCCTCGCTGCCGGACTCCTCGAAGGGCTGCCGAGGAGCGTGATGGCCCGCATGTTCGTGGTGTGGACCCAGCTCCACGGCATGGTGGGCTTCGAGGTCAACAGCCACATCATGGACATCGCCCCCGACCCCACGGCGGTGTTCTCCTACGGCGCCGCGGCGATGGGGGAGTACATCGGCCTGCCCCGGAAGGCCGGGCAGTGACCTCGTACTGAACAGCCGGGGCCCCGGCGGCGGGGGCCGGGCGGTGACTCCCGGGCGCGACGATCAGCGGGTACGACGAGCGCGGTGTGCTCGTCGTGCCCGCTCGCGCGTTCGTCCGGCGAGGGGCGCCGCCGCCGGGAACCGGCCAATTCGTGCCGTGGACGTGGCACGTGTACGCGGGGGAGCGGAGCGGATATGCCTGCGGCTTGCGCGGTCTGGCGCGTTCCCGCGGTGTCGTTTTCGGCCTCGATCCGCCCTCCGGGGACATGCGAGGCGACATTGGCCGAAGCGTGCGTGGTCCGGATAGCTGCATAGGGCATGAAGTGGAGGGACGGACCGCCTCGGGGGACTGGCAGATCCGTACGCCCGCCGGAGAACCGGAGACCCGCATGTCACAAGCCGCTCCCTTCCCTCAGGACCGTACCTGTCCCTACCACCCGCCCGCCGGTTACCGCCCGTTGAGCGAGCAGGGCCCGCTCAGCCGCATCACCCTGTACGACGGCACCGAGGCGTGGCTCGTCACCGGGCACGCCGAGGCCAAGGCGCTGCTCAGGGATCCCCGGCTCTCCACCGACCAGCGGAATCCGGCCTTCCCCGTGCTCGCGCCCCGGTTCGAGATCGCCCGCCGGGTGCGGACCGCGCTCCTCGGCGTGGACGACCCCGAGCACAACAGGCAGCGCCGCATGCTGATCCCGCCGTTCGGCGTGAAGCAGGTGGCGGCGATGCGGCCCCGCATCCAGCACATCGTCGACCAGCTCCTCGACACCATGCTCGAACAGGGGCCGCCGGTCGACCTGGTGGCCGCGTTCGCGCTGCCGGTGCCGTCCATGGTGATCTGCGAACTGCTCGGAGTGCCGTACGCCGACCACGAGTTCTTCGAGGACGCCTCGCGCCGCCTGCTGCGCGGCAAGACCGCCGACGAGGCCGAGGAGGCGCGGCAGGCGCTGATGCGCTACCTCGGTGCCCTGGTCGACCGCAAGAGCGAGGCCGCCGCCGACGGCGGTGAGACCGTCCCGGGCGCAGCCGCCCGTGGTGCCGAAGCCGCCGACGGGGAGACCACCCCGGGCGCTGCCGGTGCCGCTGGCGTCGCCGAGCGGAGCACGGGCGGCGGGGGCATGCTCGACGACCTCGTGCGGGAACGGCTGCGCACGGGCGAGCTGGACCGGGACGAACTGGCGCGGATCGCGCTGGTGCTGCTCGTCGCCGGCCACGAGACGACCGCCAACATGATCTCGCTGGGCACCTTCACCCTGCTCGAACACCCCGACCAGCTCGCCGCCCTGCGCGCCGAGCCCCGGATCGTCCCGGACGCCGTGGAGGAGCTGCTGCGCTTTTTGTCCATCGCCGACGGCCTCCAGCGGGTCGCCACCGCCGACATCGAGGTGGCCGGGCAGACCATCCGCGCCGACGAGGGCGTGTTCCTCTCGGCGGCGGCCGTCAACCGCGACACCGCCGTCTACCCGGACCCGGACGAGCTGGACATCCGCAGGGACGCGCGGCACCACCTCGCGTTCGGCTTCGGCATCCACCAGTGCCTGGGGCAGAACCTCGCCCGCCTGGAGCTGGAGATCGCCTTCGCGTCCCTCTTCGACCGCGTCCCCGACCTCCGGCTCGCCGTCCCGCCGGACCAGATCCCGATCAAGCCCGGCGACACCATCCAGGGACTCGTCGAGCTGCCCGTCACCTGGGGGCGCGCCTGATGCGCATCGCCATCGACACGGACCGCTGCATCGGAGCGGGCCAGTGCGTCCTCACCGCCCCCGGCGTCTTCACCCAGGACGACGACGGCTTCAGTGAGGTCCTGCCCGGCGGACAGGGCGGCGCGGGCGACCCGATGGTGCGGGAGGCGGCGCGCGCCTGTCCCGTCCAGGCCATCACCGTCGCCGACGAGTGACGGGCGCGGGTGGGGCGCCAGGCCGGGGCCCCGCCCGCGCACGGGGGCGCTCAGGGCGTGCCCGCGCCGAAAAGGACGGGCGCGCGTCGGCCGGGGCCGGAACAATCGGATCATGCACATCCGAGAGGCCCGCCCCGCCGACCTGCCCGTACTCCAGGACGTCGAAAGGGCCGCGGGCCGCTGCTTCCGCGACATCGGCATGCCGGAGATAGCCGACGACGAGCCGCCCGCCTTGGACCACCTCGCGCGCTACCAGCAGGCCGGCCGCGCGTGGGTCGCCACTGCCGACGACGACCCCGACCGGCCCGTGGCATACCTCCTCGCCGACCCCGTCGACGGGAACCTGCACGTCGAGCAGGTCTCCGTGCACCCCGACCACGCGCGCCGCGGCGTCGGCCGCGCGCTCATCGAGCACGCGGCCGGCGTCGCGCGCACACGCGGGCTCCCGGCCCTCACCCTCACCACCTTCGCCGAGGTTCCCTGGAACGCGCCGTACTACGCCCGCTGCGGCTTCGCGATCCTCGACGAGGCGGCGGCCGGGCCCGAGTTGAGGGCGGTGCGGGCGGGGGAGGCCGCCCACGGCCTCGACCGGTGGCCCCGGGTGTGCATGCGGCGTCCTGTGTGAAGCCGTGGTGCCGGGGCGGATGAGGCTGGTTGCCCCCTGTGACGGGGCTTGGTCCGGACCTATCATCCGAGGGGACGGGCGGGTGCGTACGCGTGCCCGCTCGCCGTGCGGTCCTCCGTCCCCCACATCGAGGAGGGATCCACCAGCATGTCGTCCCCCAACCGCCCTTCGAGCCCCGCCGGGCAGCCGGCCGCGTCCACCGACCCCGCGTCGCACCGGGCGGACCCCACCGCCCCCGCCACCCCGACTCCCGCGCTCCAGCCCGGCCTTGACCTCGGCCTCCTGGCCCTGCGGCTCGCGGTGGGCCTGACGATGGCCACGCACGGCACGCAGAAGCTCTTCGGCTGGTTCGACGGGAGCGGCCTCGACGGCACCACGGCCTTCTTCGCCGCGGACGGCTACAAGGCCGCCAGGGCGATGGCCTGGGTCGCCGCACTCACCGAGACGTTCTGCGGCCTCGGCCTCGCCCTGGGCCTGCTCACCCCGCTCGCGGGCGCGGGCATCATCGGCATCATGCTCAACGCCACCGCCGTGAAGTGGGACGGCGGCTTCTTCTCCCCCGAGGGCGTCGAGTACGACCTGGTGCTCCTCGCCGCCGCCGTCTGCCTGGCCCTCACCGGCCCCGGCCGCGTCGCCGCCGACCACCTGCTGCCGGGCCTGCGCGACCACCGCTACGCGCGCGGCCTCGCGGCGGTGGCCCTGGGCACGCTCTCGGCGGCGTTCGTCCTGGTGGTCCTGCACGACTGACGCCGTGGGCGTACGTGCCGCTCTCGACTCCGCCGGGGATCCTGGAGGTGCCCTCAGGGCGCCTCCTCCTCCGCCAGGCGCTGGGCCAGGCCCTTCAGTTGCCCGGCCATCTGGTTCAGCTCCGCGCGGGTGGTGTCCGCGCCGATGATCTCGACGTACTGGAAGTGGTCCGCCTTCAACTCGTCGTGGATGAGTTGGGCCTGGGCCACGGGGAGGTCGCCGGGGACGACCGCGAAGAGCTTCACCTTGGTCGCCGAGATCCGGACCTCGACGAGTTCCTCACCGATGTAGATCTGCTCCAGCTTTCCTATGTCGCTGGGCGAAAGCCGCTCCACGTCCTTGCGGAACTGCCCGCCCGCCTCGGCGAGTTGGTACTCCTGTTGCAGGTCGAAGAAGGTCTTGTGGTAGGGCTTTCCGGTGACGCGGGCGATCTCGCGCTCGCTGCGGAACCTGTTCTTGACGAGGCTCAGGAACGTGGCCCGGTCCTCGGCGCTCCTGAGGGACGACAGACCGCCGCGCCCCCTGCTCAGGCCGCGGGCGGTCTGGCCGAAGCCGGCCTTGGCCTCGAAGATCGCCTCGATGTGCAGGACGCCGTTCCGGCGGATCGCGAGGATGCCGTCGGTGACCGCGCTGCCGCTCCGGTCGGCGATGAGGTGGCCGGGGATGAACTCCAGCTTCTCGCGGTAGGCCCTGATGCCCAGCGCCTGGGGGCCGGTGCGCAGCCGCAGCCACGGGACGATGCGGTTCTCGACCAGTTCCTCCAGCAACTGGCCCTTCAGGTTGTTGATGTACGGCCCCTTGGAGAGGACCCGGCGCACCGCGGGGACGTCGAGGTCCTCGAGCACGGGGTGCCGGCCGGTCATCCGGCGCAGCAGCGCCTCGATCTCGTCATCGAGGTCCCCGGCCACCCGGCCCACGCCACCGCCGGAGGCACCGCGTCCACCACGGAGGAGTTTGGGCAGTCCCTCGGCCGCCTCCTTGCCGAGCTTCCCCGTGATGCGGCCCTCGACGCGCAGGGCTTCCTCGGCCTGCCGCACCGACTGGACGGCCGGGCCGTTGACGGCCATACGGTCGGCCGTGAGGACCAGGCGCCGCCAGGCGGCGCCGTCGTGGCCGTACAGGCGGGCGAGCCGGGATTCGGTGTACATCAGGCGGCCCGCCTTGACCATCCGGCCCGCGAACGGCAGCAGGAGGGTGGCGAGCAGGACCGCGCGCTCGATGTCGCCGAGCCGGTAGCCGAAGAGGTCGCGGCCCTCGTACGCCTCGTACGCCGCGAGCATGCTGCCGATCAGGGGCAGGGAGCCGACGGCGGTCTCGAACAGTTCGGCCTCCAGCGGCGGTTCGACGGGGATCTCACCGCGCTCGACGTCCGGCAGCAGCCGCTGGGCGGCCCGCAACAGGGCCACCACGTCCGGGCGCTGGGGCAGGAAGACCGTGTGGTAGCCGGCTTCCGCCGACAGCCGAAGGAAGGCCGTGTCGTACGGCTGGGCGCGGAACCAGGCCATCAACTCGTCGGCGACGGCGGTCATGTACAGCTTCGAGGTCTTCTCGTTGGGCGTGATCAGGTAGTCGACGCCGTTGCGCGGGTCCTTGGTGTAGGACTGCTGCACTGCCACCTGGGTGCGCAGCCGGCCCGCGAAGGCGAGGTACTCCAGGTGCTTGCGCGCCAGCAGGGCGGCGTCGACCGGCCGGTTCACCTCGCGGCCGGCTCGCTCCTGCACGGCGGCGTACCAGCGCTCCGGGCCGCTGAGGCCGGTGGTACGGCCCCGCCCGCCGCCCGCGTACGCCTGTGCCAGGGCGGGGCCCGTGGCCACGTCCTCGCGCATGATGTCCACCGTGCGGCGCGCGACGGCGACCTCGTCGGCGGGCGTGCGCGGGCGCAGCAGGTGCTGGAACAGCCGCAGCTCCGCGGCGGCCAGTTGCTCCAGGAACGGCCTCGCGTTCACCGGCATCGACGGTCTCCCCTGCTGTCCTGGTGTCGTGTTCCGCGCCTCGCCCGCCGCTGGTGTGCCGCTGCCACGGCGCCGGTGGTGATCCTTGGCCCCGGTGCGGCCGTCAGTCCTCGACCCACTCTCCCGAGCCGTCCTTGTGCCAGGTCGGGAGTTTGTCGTCCGGACGCAGCTTGACCAGGGTGGTCGGGATGCGGACCCGCCACGGGTCGCCTTGGGGCACCTCGGCTCCCGGCCGGTCGAGGCGCTCGGCGATCTCCTCGGCGATGGGCAGGTAGAGCGGGCTGGTGATGGGGGGAAGCGGGCCGCCGTTCCACAGTTCGCCGAAGTTCATGTAGTGGTCGACGGCCCCCTCGAAGCCGGGGCGCACCGGCACGGTCACCCGGCAGTATCCGGCCTTGAGGAACTGGTTGAACTGCGGGTCCGGGTCGTCGTAGCTCAAGCGCTCGTCCCACTGTCCCTTGCGGCCCCAGAAGTACGGGTACGCCACCCAGGTCAGGTGCTCCCATTCGATGGCCTGCTCGAAGAAGCGAACGTACGCGCCCTCGGCGGCGGCCTCCTGGACGTCGATCTGCGGGATGGGGGAGCCGTCAGGACCATGCTTCACCTCGATCGCGCCGAAGAGGTCGAAGTGCTGGTCGGTGAGGATGCTGACACAGTTCTTGCGCAGTTCGTCGGCGATGAGGAGTTGGTTGGCCCGGGGGTTGCGGCCGTGGATCGGCACCCCGGCCTGGAGCTGGAGGGCGGCGAGCTTCTCCTCGTACTCCGCGAGGCGGGCCCGGTAGGCGGTGGTGAGTTTGGCGTGGGTGTCCAGCGCCCACTTGCGCATGGCCCGCTCGGTGCGCCGGCACTTCACCTCGATGCCGACGGCGACGTGGGCGAGCCGCCAGGTCTGGATGGCGACCGGCACGGAGTCCCGCTCCTCGGCCAGCGAGGTGGTCCACAGCCAGTGGCCGTCATTGCTGAACCGGTGGGTGCGGTTGCCCACCAGCACGTCGACGGAGCAGCCCTGCTCCCACAGGTTGAACAGCGCCCCGCAGGAGACCTGTACGGCCATGTAGCCGTCGTCGATGGCCACCTGGCCGGAGTGGGTGTAGTCGGTCTTGCTGTCGCCGCCGCCCGCCTTGTAGTCGAAGGACTTCGTCCGGTACGGCTCCGGCGGCGGGGAGACGTCCGTCGCGTCGTAGAGCCGCACCCACTGGGCGTAGTTCAGCTCGGTGATCTCGTCGGGGCGCAGGGTGAACTGCTGGGGCTTGTCCAGATCCACGGCGCTGGCGTGCGCCGATTGCAGCGTCTCCACGAAGTACGCGGCCGGCTCGGGGATCATGAAGTCGAACATGGTGCGCAGGCCGTAGTTGTACATCTGGGCCTCGTAGACCTTGTTGACCCACTGGTACACCCCGGCGATGTTGTTCAGACCGTTCCGGTTGTCCAGGCCATGGCTGTTCTTCTCCGTCACCTCGGTGGTGACGCGCAGCGAGGTGCGCTCCAGGACCCGCTCGGAGATCCGGCTGGCGCTGCGCTGCGTCACGTCCTGTGCGAACACCGCGGCCGACTTGGTGGCCTCCTCCTTGTTCCGGGACTGCGACCCCTCGGCGGAGGCGGTGAACTCGACCGTGGGACCGTACTTGCCCGAGACCGTCAGACCCGCCTTGAGCTGCGTGTCCTCCTTGATGACCGTGCTGGCCTCGCGCGTCATCTCATAGCGGTCGGTGGACTCCAGCTCCCGCTCCTCGGTGGTGGTGACCTCCGACTCGCTGACGGTGATCTGCTCGGTCTCCTGGCGGCGGGTGTGCTCCCGCTGCTTGCTCTCGCCCCGCAGCACGTTCTCGATGTGCGCGATGTCCGCGCCCTCGTACCCGACCAGCTGCTGGCGGACCAGGATCAGGTCGGCGACCCCGGAGGGGGCCACCGTGCCGCGGCTGCGCGGAACGCGGTCGTCCTCCAGCGGGATCCGCTCCGGCGGTGGTGTCGTACCGACGACCAGGGCCGTCCACGGGGAGGGCAAGGGGGTGGAGACGGTGACGAGGGTGTCGCCCACGCGTTTGACACTGCGCCGGGTGGGCCGGCCCACCAGGGTCTCCAGTTCGCCGCCGATCACGTCCTGTTCGTCCCTGAGCGTGTCCACGATGCGGTCCAGCGGCTGACCCACCGGGCTGATGCCCCGTTCGGCCAGCACGGTCCTGGTGCCGGGACTGAGCTTGTCGGCCGCCGCCTGGTGCAGCCGGAAACCGAGGTCGGACAGGGCGGACGGCGTGAAGGGCGGGGTTCCGGAGAGCAGGTCGGGGCGGGCGCCGAAGAGCTGTCCTGCGAGGTGGGCCGCTCCCTCCACGGGCGGAGGGGGCGGGGCCGGAGGATCCCCCTCACCGGCCGTGGCGGCGTCCGGCGCGGCGCCGGACACCGCAGTCGGCCCCGTGTCGCCGTCCGTACGGGGCTCTGCGCCGGTGCCCGCCGGGTCCGGGCCGTCGGCCGGACGCGCCCCGCTCCCGGAAGCACCGGCTGTTGCCACCGGTGGCACGGGCTCGCCGAGCGCCCGCAGATTGGCCTCGCCGAGCTTGTTGTGGAAGTGCACCTGCCGGGTCAGCGCCGCCGGCGGCTGGAACTCCTCCGGGGGGACGGTGCCCGCGCCCGCGGTCTGCCGGGTGGACAGCAGGTGCTCGCCGCCGAGTCCGGTCAGCTCGCCCACCGCCTCCCGCAGCCGTCGGTGTGCGGTCAGCAGGGTGGCGGCGCGCTCGCGGCGGGCCGCGGCGGCCTGGGCCTCCCGCTCCCGCTGCCGCTGCTCCGCCGCCTTGGTGGACAGCTCGGGTTCGAGCCCGGTGGGTCGCGGCAACCGCAGGGGGCGCCGCAGGGTGCGCTGGGCGTCGTCCGCCTTCGCGGGGAAGGCCGTGTCGGTCGCCAGCCGGGCGATCAGGTCCAGGTGGCGCAGCTGCTCGGTGAGGGCGGCCAGCGGCCGGCCGTGTTCCCCCGGCAGGTACTTGATGGCCAGCAGGCTGTCCCGGAGCTTGGCGACGGCATCCAGGTAGGGCTGGGACGCGACGAGGGCGGACGGCTCGGAGCCGTAGGCGTCGCGTACGGCCTTCACGGCCGCCGTACGCAACGCCCCGGGCTGGCCGGGCGGAGCCCCCAGCAGCCGACCGAGCGCGGCCGTGAAGGCGGTTGTCTGCGCGGCCAGGGGAGTGCGCGACGGATCGCCGACGAACCCGGCCGACGCCACGAACTGCGTCGCGGCCTTGCGTGCCTCGACACGCGGTTTTTCGGAGGTGGCCGCGGAGGCCAACGCGTTCTGGAACGCGGACTGTTGAGAGAGGTCGATGCTCGGGCGGTCACCGTCCTGGCTCACCGCGGGACGGACCAGCGACATACGGAACAACGGTTCCATGAGGCCCCCTTGAGAGTGTGCAGGCAAGAACTCGCCTCAAGGCAGCCCTGCGCACCAGCCACAGATCGACAGCAAGTTCTGATGTGTCGAAGACAGCGTTGCGACACACCGGAAACCCAGGCAACTCGTGTTCCGTTGAGCGGAACACGACATCCGCGACATCCGCCAGCACCGAGGCCGCCATCGCGCTCGACGGCCTGCGGCGGCAGGCACCTGGGACTACCCGCGGAACCACGCCGACGCGAAGTCCCCCGTGGTCGCCAAGACCCTGCGGCGGGCCGCCGGGTGCGGGCCCCCCTAGCCCCGGTCCCGGTCGCGGGCCCCGCTGGAGTCGCGGACCACCAGCTCCGGCGCCAGCCGTATCGTGCGCCGCGGCCCCGCGCCGTCGCCGTCGAGGCGGCGGGCGAGCAACTGCGTGGCCCCGGCTGCCAGTTCGGCGACGGGCTGGCGGACCGTGGTGACACCGGGGGAGGCCAGTTCCGCCATCGGGATGTCGTCGAAGCCGGTGACGGCGACCTCGCCCGGCACGTCCACGCCCAGCTCCCGCAGCCGCTGCAGCGCGCCGATCGCGATGAGGTCGTTGGCGCACACCAGCGCGTCCGGGCGGGCCGGCAGCACCTGGTCGACGGCGGCCCGCCCCCACGCCACGGAGAAGTCGCCGAGAGCCACCCGCTCCGGCGCCCGGGGGTCGAGCGCCCCGGACCCGGCCGCGTACGCCGCGCGCCGCTCGGCCGCCGCCGACGCCGAGCCGTGCGCGCCGACGAAGCACGGGCGCCGGCGTCCGGTGGCGGCGAGGTGGTCCAGGACGAGGGTCGTGCCCGCGGCGTTGTCCACGGCCACGGAGTCGGCGATGCCCGACCCGCAGCGGCGGTCCATCAGGACCAGCGGCACCCGCCGCGCCGCCGCGGCCACCGCGTCCCGGCTGCGCCGCTCGTCGGCGGGGATCACCAGGAGCGCGTCGACGCGGCGGCTCAGCAGGTCGTCGACGCGCTCCGCCTCCGCCACCGGGTCGTCGTCGCAGTCCGCGAGCAGCACCGCGCGGCCCTCCGCGTGCAGCGCGTGCGTCAGCTCGCGGACGAGGCCCGGGTAGAAGGGGTTCGTGATCTGCGGCAGGACGAGGCCGACGGTGCCCGTCGCACGGCTGCGCAGCGCGCGGGCCGCGTGGTTGGGGCGGTAGCCGAGCCGGGCCGCGGCCTCGCGGACGCGGTGCGCGGTCTCGGCGCCCACGGGCCGGGTCCCGGCGAGCACCCGGGACACGGTGGCGACCGAGCAGCCGGAGGCCCGGGCCACGTCCCGGAGCGTGACATCGCCCATGGCCGCGCCACCCCCTTCGTACGTTCCGGAGAACGTTATCAGCGGCTGTCCGGCCTCCCGGGGGAGGCAGAGGGGTCATCCGTCGTGCTCGCCGCGCGCAAGGAGCCCATATCAGCAGGTCGCAGCGGTGGGCATCGGAACGGATGGGTGTGTTCCGAATCATTGACATAATGCGCAGCCGTGCACAAAGTCTTCGGAGAACGTTTTCCGAGGTGTCGTCGCACAGCGACGCCTCAGCCGAACAAAGAGGTTCCGCGAATGGCCAGAAAGATCATCCTCGACTGTGACCCGGGGCATGACGACGCGATCGCCATGCTGCTGGCGCACGGCAATCCGGACGTCGAACTGGTCGCGGTCACCACCGTCGTCGGCAACCAGACCCTGGAGAAGGTCACCCGCAACGCCCTGTCGGTGGCCCGCATCGCGGACATCACCGGCGTGCCCTTCGCGGCGGGCTGCCCCCGCCCGCTGGTGCGCGACATCGAGGTCGCCCACACCATCCACGGCGAGAGCGGCCTGGACGGCCCCGTCCTGCCCGAGCCGGTCCTGGAGCTCGACGGCCGCCACGCCGTCGACCTCATCATCGACACGGTGATGTCCCACGAGCCCGGCGAGATCACGATCGTCCCCACGGCCGGTCTGACCAACATCGCCCTGGCCGTGCGCAAGGAGCCGCGCATCGCCGAACGCGTCCGCGAGGTCGTCCTGATGGGCGGCGGCTACCACACCGGCAACTGGAGCGCCGTCGCCGAGTTCAACATCAAGATCGACCCCGAGGCCGCGCACATCGTCTTCAACGAGCGCTGGCCCGTCACCATGGTCGGCCTCGACCTGACCCACCAGGCGCTCGCCACCCCCGAGGTCGTCCGGCGCATCGCCGCCGTCGGCACCCGGCCCGCCGCGTTCGTGGGCGAGCTCCTCGACTTCTTCGGCGCCATGTACCTCAAGGAGCAGGGCTTCGAGCACCCGCCGGTGCACGACCCGTGCGCGGTCGCGTACGTCATCGACCCCGACGTGATGACCGTGCGCAAGGCCCCCGTGGACATCGAGCTGACCGGCACCCTCACGCTCGGCATGACCGTGGCCGACTTCCGCGCCCCCGCCCCCGCCGACTGCCGTACGCAGGTCGCCGTCGACCTCGACCACGGCCGCTTCTGGGACCTGGTCGTCGACGCCCTGGAGCGCATCGGCGAGGTGCCCGCGTGAACGCCTCCTTCACCGAACCCGCCGCGTCCCCGGCGGCACCGGGCCACCGCCCCGTCCGCGTCTGGGTGCTGGTCGCCGCGCTGCTCGCGGCGTGCTTCGCCTTCCAGCTCAACGCGAGCATGCTCAGCCCCGCCCTGAAGAGCGTCGAGGACTCCCTCGACGCCACCGCTGCCGAGGTGGGCCTGACGCAGACGGCGTTCTTCACCTCCGCCGCGCTGTTCTCGCTGTTCCTGCCCCGCCTCGGCGACCTGGTCGGCCGCCGCCGGGTCCTTGCCGCGATGATGGTGATGATGGCCGTGGGCTGCGTCGTGGCCGCGCTCGCGCAGAGCGTGCCGATGCTGTTCGCGGGCCGCGTCATCCAGGGCGTGTCCGGGCCGACGGTCCCGCTGTGCCTGATCATGCTCCGCAACGAGGTGCACGAGCCCAAGCGGTACGGCACCCTCCTCGGTGTCATCACCGCCGTCAACGGCGGCATCGCGGGCGTCGACTCCATCGCGGGCGGCTCCCTCGCCGACCACTACGGCTTCCAGTCGGTGTTCTGGGTGATGGCCGTCGTCGCCGGGCTCGCCGCGCTGCTCGTGGCCACGCTCACGCCCGAGTCGACGGCCGCCACCGCCGGTGACACCCGCATGGACTGGCCCGGCGTGGCCCTCCTCGTCGTGTCCGTCGGCGCGGCCCTGATCGGCCTCAACGAGGCCGGCAAGCTCGGCGACGCGAACTGGCCGCTCGTGGCCGGGCTCGCCGTCGTCGCCGCGGCCGCCTTCGCGCTGTTCTGGCGCGCCGAGGACCGCAGCCGCCACCCGCTGGTGGCCACCCGGCACCTGCGGCAGCGCTCCACGTGGGCCCTGCTCCTGACCACCGTGCTCACCATGACCGGCGTCTTCGCCGTCATGAACGGCATGATCCCGGCGTTCGCGCAGAACGCGGACGCGGGCTTCGGCATGACCGCCGAGGAGTCCGCCTGGTGGACCCTGACGCCGTACGCCCTCGCGGGCCTGGCCATGGGCCCCCTCGCGGGCCGCCTCGCCGCCACCCACGGCTACGGCAAGGTCCTGCGCTTCGGCCTCGTCGGCTCCGCCGGGACGGTCGCCCTGATGCTCCTCACGCTCCGGGTCGACTCGCGGCCGCTGCTGCTCGTCTCCTCGGTCCTGATCGGCGTCGCGTACGCGGGCATCGCCAACATCGTCCTCAACGGCCTCGGCATCGTACTGTCGCCGAAGGAGAACCCCGGCTTCCTGCCCGGCCTGAACGCGGGCGCGTTCAACCTCGGCGCGGGGCTGAGCTTCGCCGTCCTGTACGCGGTGCAGACCGCGGCCGCGCCGGCGGACAAGACCTCGGCGGCGGGCTACTCCGCCGGCATGATCGCCGGAGTCGTCCTCATCGCGGCGGCGTTCGCGGCGTCCTTCCTGATCCCGAAGCCGGTGGAGGCGGAGGAGCCCGCCTGACCCGCCCGCCACCGGGCCCGCCCACCCGCCGGCCCCCGCCCCCGGACCGCGCGCACGCCCCGGCCCGCCCCCGCGACGAGCGGAGGCGGGCCGGAGCCGTGTCCGGAGGCGGGCCGGAGCCGTTTCCGGGAGCGGGCCGCCGTGCCTCGCCGCGCGCCTCTCAGGCCTCGGGCTTGCGCAGGACCAGGAGGTGGTAGTCCACGTGGTCGCGGGTGAAGGAGCGGTAGGGCTCCATGAGCGGGTCGGTGTGGGCGACGGCCTCCTTGCCGTACCGCTCCTCGATCTCGTTCCGCCGGTCCTGGTACAGCACACTCATCAGCTCGCCGCAGATCACCGCGTTGCTGGTCATGTCCTGCGTCCGCGCGAGCTGGAAGCCCGCCTCCGCGATCTCGCCGACCAGCGTGGTGAGCGGCCGTATCGGCGGACACGTCCAGAGCGTGGTGTACGCGTTCGCCTCCTCGTCGGTGGGCGTGCCCCGCAGCGTGAACTCGGTGAACAGGAAGCGCCCGCCCGGCCGCAGGACACGCCACGCCTCCCGCAGGCCCTGGGCGCGGTCGGACAGGTGGGGCACGCAGTCGATCGACCAGGCGGCGTCGAACGACGCGTCCGGGTACTCCAGCGCCATGGCGTTGCCGTACGCGAACTCGACCCGCTCCCCGGCGGGGTGGTCCTGCCGCCGCTCCTGGCAGCGGGCGAGCTGGCTCCGGCTCACCGTGATGCCGGTGACGTGGCACCCGGTGCGCTCCGCGAGCCGCAGGGCCGGGGCGCCGGTCCCGCAGCCGATGTCGAGGACGCGGGAGCCGGGCGCCGGGTCCAGCGCCTCGACGAGGAACTCCGTCTGCCGGTCCTGCGCGAGGTCGGCAAGACCGACCAGGCTGGTCACGCGGGTGTGCGCCTCGTGGGGCAGGTACATGCCGATGTGCACGGCGCTGGACCCGAGGGTCATCGCCAGCATGTCGCCGTACTTGTCGTACATCGCCCCGACCTCGTCGGGGGTCGGGGCCGTGCCGCCGTGTACGTCCGCTGTCATGGTGGGTCTCCTCCCTGCGGGGGCGGATACCGGCGCTCCGCCCGGACAAGCCCATTGCACCCGCCCCACCCGGCTCCCGTGAGGGCGTAGTCGAGCCACGTATCGGCAGGCGCGGTCCGCGCGTGCGTGCACCGCCGCCGGGCCGGCCGCGGGGGACGGCCGCGGCCCGGCGGCGGTCGGCCGGGTCCCGAACGGGGGTCGGCGTGGCGGGACCCGGCCTGCGGAGGATGGCCTGTGGGTCAGCCGAACCTGACCGAGACGAGCTTGTTGTCGAAGCCGATCCTGGACAGGTCGGCCACGTCGCCCTTGATGGTCTTGGACTGGCCGGTGCAGTCGCGGCCGGACCACAGCCGCAGCGAGCCGTCCGCGGAGACGGAGGAGGTCACCTTCGGGCGGGCGACGTTCCGGCAGCCCGGCCCCGCGACGCCCTGCGAGGGCCCGTCGTCGGAGAAGCCGGGCTCGTCGAAGAGGACTGCGCTGGTGGCCGGGTCGGTCTGCTCCCCGCCGGTCCCGGCGCCGCCCCGCTGCCCGGCCTTCTGCCCGTTCGGGGTGACGCCGAACCACGTGCCGCCGACGCCCTGGCCGTTGGTGTCGCCCGGCTTCAGGTCCTTGCCGAACCGGTAGACGGGCCAGCCGCCGATGGTGACCTGGCGTGTGCCGTCGGCCCGCGCGACGACGCCGACGTCCGACGGCCGCACCCCGTCGACGAAGACCTTGCCGCCCGGGTTCACGAGGACCGGCGGCCAGGTCGTGGCGCACGCGCCGGCGCAGGTGGACTTCGACGGGGAGGCCGTGTCCTTGTCGAACCGGTAGAGGGTGAACCCGGCCCCGTTGACGACCACCGGATCGAGGTCCCCGGCCCTGGACGCCGAGAGCTGCACCCACGAGCGCTGCACGGACCGCGTGGCGGGCTTGCCCGGTGGATTGGCCCAATCGCCCGTCATGCGGGGCGCGTTGTGCTGCCGCGCCGTGCCGGACCGGAGGGTGAGGTCCATGGAGTCCGACCCGCCCTGAGCGCCCGGCTGCCCGGACGAGGACGCCGAGGGCGCGGCGGGCGCCTTCGCCCCGGACGCCTTGCCGTCACCGGAGCCGGAGCCGCCGCCGTCGCCGCCGCACGCCGTCAGAGTCAGGGCGCCCCCCGCCGCGAGGGAGACGAACAGGGTGGTGGTCTTGCGGGTCTTGCCGCGCATCGCGATCTCCTTCGTTCCAGTACCTGTCGGGAGCTTTCGATGCGTGAGTACGGAGCGGGCGCGGCGGGACGTTCAGCTTCCGCGGGTCCGAGACCAAACCGAGACATTGTCCAAACCGCGACTGAATCTTGGACCGGCGGGTGCCGGGCGTCAGCCGAGCCCTTCGCCCAGCGTGGCCACCGCCGACGGCCCGTACCCGGCGCGGGCCAGGGGTTCCCGGATGTCGTGGCCGAGGTCGGGCAGGTGGCCGACGAGTACGTCGGCGGTGCCGTGGACGCGTACCGCGCCGAGGGCGGCCGGCAGCAGCACGGTCCGCGCGCGGTCGAGCTCCAGCGTCCGGCCGGCGCAGGTGAGGGCGGCCGGGGCTCCCGCGTTGCTCACGACGTGGGCGGTGTCGAAGGCGCGGTCGAGCGCGGCCCCGCTCCGCACCCGCCAGCGTTCCAGCGCGAAGTACGGGCCGGCGCACAGGACCCCCCGGTCCACCAGGGCGGTGGCTCCGGGCCCGGCGTCGAGGACGTGCCGCGCCTCGGTCTGCCGTTCGGCTCGCCCTGCCCGCGCGCGGCACGGTCGTCGGGGTGCAGGTGCAGGCGCAGGTGCACGGGCAGGGGCATCGCCGCGTCGATGACCTTCGTCAGCAGGGGGAAGTGCGGCCCCCGCCACCCCCGGCCCACCAGGCCCCGCGGGTCGCGCTCCGTCAGCTCGCGCGGCGAGACCCCGCTCAGCGGCCCCTCCCGCACGCGCGCCCCGTCGCTGGCCTCCCACGTCTCGGCGATCCGCCCCGGGGGGCGGGCCGGTGCGCCCGAGCCGGTCGGGGACGGCCCGGCCATGGCCGGGGCCGGCTCCCCGGTCCACGACCCGCGACGCCGGACGCGCCTCGTACCCGACGAAGGCGGTGCGGAAAGTGTCGGGTGACCGGGGACGGTGCCGGAGCACGATGGCGGCATGGACGACACGACCTTGGTATCCCGCTTCCTCCGCGACGGCTTCGTGAAGGTGGAGGGCGCGGTCGCGCCGCGCGTGGCCGCGGACTGCGCGCGGCTGCTGTGGCGGGAGACGGGCTGCGACCCGGACGACCCCGCGACGTGGACACGGCCCGTGCACTGGGTGGGCGGCATGGCACAAGGGCCGTTCGCCGCCGCCCCCAACTCCCCGGCCCTGCACCGCGCGTACGACCTGCTCGCCGGCCCGGGACGCTGGGAGCCGCGCTACTCCCTGGGCACGTTCCCGCTGCGCTTCCCGCACGCACAGGAGCCGGACGACGCGGGCTGGCACATCGAGGGCAGCTATCTGCCGGAGGGCGAGAGCTGGCCCTTCACGAACCTGCGCTCCCGGGGCCGGGCGCTGCTGATGCTGTTCCTGTTCAGCGAGGTCGGCGAGGAGGACGCCCCGACCCGGATCCGGGTCGGCTCGCACCTGGACGCCCCGAAGGTCCTTGAGCCGTACGGGGAGGACGGGGCGAGCGGGCTGACCCTCGCCCCCGATCTGGTGGCGGCCTCCGACCACCGGCCGGTCGCCCTCGCCACCGGGTCCCCGGGCGACGTCTACCTGTGCCATCCGTTCCTGGTGCACGCGGCGCAGCCGCACCACGGGACGCGCCCGCGCTTCCTGGCCCAGCCGCCGCTGCTGCCGGCCGCGCCCTACGACCTGGAGCGGTCCGACGGCGCGTACGCACCTGTGGAGATCGCGATCCGCCGCGGTCTGGGGAAGGACACCCCCGGTCGGGAACCGGGATAAGTATCCTGGCCGCGCGCGGAGCGGGCCGGTTCCGGTTCCGGCGGTCCCTCCAGGACCGCAGGTTCCCGCGCCGGCCTTCCTGACCCACCCTCCCCGGTCGACTCCCAGGAGCCCTCATGCCGTACGACGCCTCACTCGTCAACAGCAGCGTGCCGCACTCCGCCCGCATCTGGAACTACTGGCTGGGCGGCAAGGACTGCTACGCCGTCGACCGCGAGGTGGGGGACCGGATCCGCGCGGCCAACCCGGGGATCGTGGACATCGCGCGCGCCCAGCGGGGCTTCCTCGCGCGCGCGGTGGAGTACCTCGTGCGCGAGGCGGGCGTCCGCCAGTTCCTGGACGTCGGCACGGGGCTGCCCACCGCGGACAACACCCACGAGGTCGCCCAGCGCCTCGCCCCGGAGTCACGGATCGTCTACGTCGACCACGACCCGATCGTGCTCTCCCACGCCGAGGCGCTGCTCACCAGCGCCCCCGAGGGCGCGACCGGGTACATCGACGCCGACCTGCGCGACCCCGACGCCATCCTGGAACAGGCCGCCGCCACGCTGGACTTCACCCGGCCCGTGGCCCTGCTGCTGCTCGGTATCACCGCCCACGTGACGGACGACTCCGTCTACGCGCTCGTCGGCCGCCTGGTGGACGCCCTGCCGTCGGGCAGCTACCTCGTGCTGTGCGACGACACCGAGGTGCTCGACCCCGAGCGGATGCGCGAGATGATCTCGCAGTGGAACGAGGCGAGCGACAACCCGCGCGTCAACCGCAGCCCGGAGCAGCTCGCCCGCTTCTTCGACGGCCTGGAGCTCCTGGAGCCCGGCGTGGTGTCCGTCCCGCGCTGGCGCCCCGCGCCCGGCGCGCCCCGGCCGCCCGCCGAGGTCGACGACTTCGGCGGCGTGGCGCGCAAGCCCTGACGCGCCCCTCGCGGCCCGGGGGCGGGTTCCCCGGCGGCCCGGGGCGCCTTGGCGTGGCGCGGGCCCTCTGCCCGGCCCGGGCGCGCCCCCTCATGCGGCACCGGTGGACCCGGCCGGGCGCCCGGGGCGGCGCGCATCTTGCGGGTCGGTTGTTGCGTGCATGACGATGGCGGCATGGTGAATCCGACGGGCACCCCTCGGCGTACCCTCCTCACCGGCGCGGCGGCCACGGCCGCCGCGGCCGTCGCCGTCCAGTCCACCGGTGCGGCCGCGGCGGGCAAGCGGGTCCGGCTCGCGCCGCAGCGGCCCTCGCGCGAACTGCGGGCCCTGCTGCGGGAGATCGACCACCGCCGCATCGAGGCGACCGTGCGGCGCCTGGTCGCCTTCGGCACCCGGCACACCCTCTCCGCGCAGGACGACCCCGAGCGCGGCATCGGCGCGGCCCGCGACTGGATCCTCGCGCGCATGCGGGAGTACGCCCGGGCCTCCGGCGGCCGGATGACCGTCGAGCTCCAGTCCTACGTGCAGCAGCCCGGACCCCGCATCCCGGCACCGACCCGGATCTCCAACGTCGTCGCCACCCTGCGCGGCACGACGTCCCCCGACCGCCTCTACGTGGTCTCCGGGCACTACGACTCCCGCGTCAGCGACGTCATGGACCACACCAGCGACGCCCCGGGCGCCGACGACGACGCCTCCGGGGTCGCCGTCGTCATGGAACTGGCCCGCGTCATGGCCACCCGGAGGACCGGCGCGACCCTGGTCTTCGCCGCCGTCGCGGGCGAGGAGCAGGGCCTGTACGGAGCCGCCCACCTCGCCCAGAGCTACAAGGAGCGGCGGGCCGACGTCCAGGGGATGTTCACCAACGACATCGTGGGCAGTTCCACCGCCGACGACGGCACCCGCGACCCGCACACGATCCGGCTGTTCGCCGAGGGCGTCCCCACCTCCGAGACCCCGCAGGAAGCCGAGGTCCGACGCTCCGTCGGCGGCGAGAACGACTCGCCCGCACGCCAGCTCGCCCGGTTCGTCCGGGACGTCGCCGACCCCGAGGCGACCGGGATGAAGGTCCGCGTGATCTACCGCCGCGACCGCTACCTGCGCGGCGGCGACCACATCCCGTTCCTCGAACGCGCCTATCCGGCGGCCCGGTTCACCGAACCCGCAGAGGACTACGCCCACCAGCACCAGGACGTCCGCGTCGTCGACGGCAAGCAGTACGGGGACCTGCCCGAGTTCTGCGACTTCCCGTTCATCGCGCGCGTCGCCCGGGTCAACGCCGCCGCCCTGTGGAGCCTGGCCCAGGCACCGGGCACCCCGCGCGGCGCGAGGATCCTGACGACGGCGCTGACCAACGAGACCGAACTGGTGTGGGAGCGGGGCACCGAGCCGGACCTGGCGGGCTACGAGGTGGTGTGGCGCGAGACGACCTCCCCGGAGTGGACCCACGCCACGCCGGTCGGCGACACCACCCGCCACACCGTCGACCTGTCCAAGGACAACGTGTTCTTCGGCGTCCGGGCGGTGAACCGCGCGGGCCTGCGCAGCCCGGTGGCGTTCCCGGCGCCGCAACGCTGACGGGCACGGTGCCCGGCGGTACGGGGCACTGGCGACGGCCCGCTCCGTCTCCCCGGTCCACCACCCCGGCGCCAGGGCCGGGGCGCTGGCCGCGCTGCTGCCCGCGGTACCGGAACAGCACCGGCCGGACCTGGCCGCCGAGGTGCTCCGGTCGCCGCCCGCCCAGGGCTCCGGCGACGACCACCGACGCGGGGAGACGCTTTGTGCGCTGGCCGGTTACGTCGACGAGGAGCAACAAGGGCACCGCGAACGGCCTCGCCCCGGTACGCGACCTCCTCGCGGACCTCACCCGGCCCGGCCTGCTCGCGGTGGTACGGGCCGCCGCGCCGCACGTGGGTCACCACGGCGGCATGGCGGCCGCCCAGGAGTGCGTCAGCGCGATCGAGGACGGGGCGCGCTGGTGGCCCTGAGCCCGCCGCCCGCCCCGGCGCCGGAGTACACGACGTCGACCAGCAGGACCCGGTCGTTGTTCGGTGTGGTGTCCCGGTCCGCGGACGTGGTCAGCCAGATGTCGCCGTCACGGTCGACCTCCGGGGTGCGCAGGCGGCCGTACGTGCCCGAGAAGTACGTCCTCTCGTCGACCAGGTTGGCGCCGGCGTCGATGCGCATGCGGTACAGGCGCTGGCCCCGCGTGGTGGCCACGAACACGTGGTCGTTGACGACCGTCAGGCCGCTGGGCGAGCCCGCGGACACCGGCCAGGTCTTCTTCGGCGCGATGTAACCGGCGCAACTGCCGTTGGTGCCCTCGCAGTTCGGCCAGCCGTAGTTGCCGCCCTTCTGGACGAGGTTGACCTCGTCCATGACGTTGTTGCCGAACTCCGCCTGCCACAGGCGGCCCTGCGAGTCGAAGTCCAGGCCCTGCGGATTGCGGTGGCCGATGGACCACACGGCGTTGCCGAAGGGGTTGTCCGCGGGGATCGAGCCGTCCGGGTTGATGCGCAGGATCTTGCCGTTGAGGGAGGTGCGGTCCTGCGCCAGCGCGGTGTTCTGCGCGTCGCCCATGCCGGCGTACAGCTTGCCGTCGGGGCCGAACCGCAGCCGGCCGCCGTTGTGGTAGCGGTTCTTGGCCATGCCCCTGAGGAGCACGGTGTACCCGCTGAGCCTGTTGTTCTCCAGGGTCATGCGGGCGATGCGGTTGCCCTCGGCCGCGGTGTGCAGGAAGTACAGGTAGTGGTCGGTGGCGAAGGTCGGCGAGACCTCCAGGCCCATCAGGCCGCCCTCGCCGCCCGTGGCCTGGGACTGCGGGACCCTGCCGAGGAGCGTGCGCTGGCCGGACTTGGTCAGGCGGTAGACGTTGGCGGTGTTGCGCTCGGTGTAGACCCCGGACCCGTCGGGCAGGAACGCCAGGCCCCACGGCACGTCGGCGCCGCTCGTGAGGGCGGTGACCTTGCCGGGCTCGGGGGTGCCCGGCTGGGGGGCCGGAGCCGCGTCGGCCGCGGGCAGGGCGGCACCGAGCGCGAGGGCGGTGGCCGTGGCCACCAGCACGCTGGACGTACGGGACGGGTGGCGTCGGGTGAATGACACGGTGTCCTCCAGGGAGTGGGGGGGATCGATCGGTACGTGGGGCGTGGGGGAGGGGGGATCGACGGCCCTGGCAGTTAGGAAGCCTTCCTGTGGGTGGGGCACGCTAGGAGCGTGTGGTGTACCTGTCAATGCGTGCGTTCGGCCGTTCTGTGACAGCCTCGTGAGGCGCCCGCGGACAGTCTCGTGAGGCACCTACGGACAGTCTCGTGAGGCGCCCGCGGACGGTCTCGCTAGGTGGTCGCGGACGGGTCTTGCGGGACGTTTCGGACGGTGCGTCAGGTGTGCGCCGGGCCTCACGGCGTTCGCTGAGGCCCGGCGGGCGGACCCTAGTGGTGGCCGCGCTTCTTCAGGGTGCAGACGGCCTTCGCGGACTTGCGCGGGTCGCTCTCCGACCGCGCGGTGAGCGTGACCCGGCCGTGCCGGTCGGCGTCGCGCCGCGCGGTCACGGCGACGTCGACCTCGGCGGAGTGGCCGGCCCTGGCGGTGGCGAGGCGGTTGGGCAGCCAGGCGGACCAGCCGCGCCCGGACGCCTCGGCGGAGAGGCGGTAGACGTCGGAGCGCAGGTAGCGGTCCACGTTCTCGGGGTGCCCGGAGCCCGACGGCGCCCCGCGCCCGGTGTTGGTGAGGTCGAAGGAGCACACGGCCCGGCGCTCGGCCGTGCCCTTGGCGTGCCCCCGGTCGAGCGCGACGCCCCGGCGCTGCGGGCCCGCGCCGTCGAGGGACTTGACGGCGAGGGTGTACGAGAGCACCCCGTCGCGGCGGCGGTCGATGTCGAGGACGTAGAAGTGCAGCCGGTTGGCCTCGTCGACGTACTCGTACGAGCTGCCGGAGTCGGCTCCGGCGTGCAGCAGGGCATCGCTGAGCTGCCGGTAGTCACCCATGGTGATCTTCTGGAGGGTGCCGTCGGGCCGCTTGAAGTCGACCATGTCGATGTCCTCGGGGTGCGCGTCGACCACCCACGCGAACGGCGCCCGGTCCTGGTTCTTCGTCTTGGCGAGCAGCACCCCGTGGTCGGGCGTGAAGGAGTCCATGCCCATGCGGTCCACGACCTCGACGGTGTAGTTCTCGTAGCCGCCGCCGTCGCACAGCGGGTCCCGGGCCGGGGAGCAGGCGGGGGACAGGTCGCGGCCCATGGCGATGTTGACGCCGCTGAGCCCCTTCGCGCCGGGCGGCGCTGAGCGCGCCGTCACGCGGGCCACGACGGTGCCGGAGCCCTTGAGCGCGTCCCGGTCCAGGCGCAGCACGTTCTTCTCGTCGACGATGCCGAGCTTGAGCTTGTCGCGCAGGATGTGCTGCGAGCCCATGGAGCCGCCGTTGGTGGCCGGGATGTGCCAGCGGGTGTGCGGGCCGCCCGGGCCGTTGAAGGAGCCGCGCGAGAGCATGCTCCAGATGCCGGTGTAGGCGCGGCGCAGCGGCTTGTCGTACGGGTTGTTGTAGTTGTCGCCGATCCCCAGGATGTGGCTGAGCTCGTGCGCGTACACGCCCATCCCGGAGCTCTCGGCCTGCGTCGACGAGCCGGACGTGGCGTTGGGCCAGATGCGGGCCGCCGCCGCCCAGGACGTCCACGGCACATATCGGGTGTCCGCCCAGTTGCCGCCGGAGGCGATGGGCGCGGGCGGACCCCAGGCCGGCGGCACGGCCTGGGGCGAGGCGAACTTCATCTGCCCGAACTCCTGCCACACGGACGACTCGTCCTGCCCGGCGGTGAGGAAGAAGACGAAGTCGTACTTGGCGGTCTCGCCGCTGCCCACGTCGGCGGTCCAGGCGGCCTTGCCGTCGGCGCGGATGTCCTTGTCGCAGCTCATGCGGAGGGGACACGCGCCCGGGTTCATCTGCTTGTCGATGCCGTACTGGAAGGACTTGTACGGCATGCGGTAGACGCCGAACGCGGTGAGATCGACGCCGATGCGGCCGCCGGAGTCCTCCATCCAGTACTCGTTGATGGTGTGGCCGTGGTTGAGCTTGCCCGGCTTGTTGAGCAAGTCCCGGTAGAACGAGGGAAGTCGGGAGCGCGGTATGCCGGAGGCGCTCGGCTGCGGATTGCCGAAGAGGCTGGATCCGGCCGGTTTGCTGACCGTGAACTCCTCGTCGGGGTAGTCGAGGAGCACCAGGGCGCCCTTGAAGGTGCGCCGCGTGGGCTTCAGGTCCGGGTTCGCCCAGTCGGTGCCGGGCACGGACCGGTGGTCGGCCCACGTCATGTCGTCGGGGTTCTGCCAGCGCTGCGGGTCGATGGGCTGGACGAGGGGCGGACGGCGCGTGGGCTCGGGGGCCGCCTGGGCGGGGCCGCCGGTGGCCAGGGCGGGGACGGCCAGGCCCACGAGCGCCGCGAGGAGGCCGAGGCGGCGGGCCGGGACGCGGCGCACGCGGGCGCGGCGCGGGGGCGCGGGGCGCGGGAGCGCGGAGCGCGAGGGGTGCGGACGACGGAGGAACAAGGGTCACCTCTTGCCTGATGGGGGTGGACAAGAACATGACAAGCCGTTCAGCGGTACCCTCCGCCCGGTACCTCTGGGGAGTCAACAGCCTTTCGGGACGGTTCTGCCTGGTGCGGTGGGGCGGTTCGGGCGGGTGGCCCGGGGTGCCTCCGCCGGGTGGACCGGGGCAGTTCCGCCGGTGGAACGGGAGGGCCCGCCAGGTGGCGGGGCGGGCCGACCGCCCCACGGGACGCCTGGCCGCGTGTCCGGTGCCGCGCCCGGCGGGGCGACGGGACGACGCCCGTGCCCCACCAGGGGGTGCGGGGCCCGGCCGGTCAGCGAGGCCGACCGGTCACCTTGGCCGACCGGTCAGTGGCACTGGCCGGTCAGTGGGACTGGCCGGTCACCGAAGCCGACCGGTCGGCCAGACAGGCCGATCGGCGGGCCCGGCCGACCGGCCGGGCCGTCCGGTCAGCGCGCCCCGAAGTTCTGCGTCCACCAAGGGCCGCCGGAGCCTTCCTCGATCCCCACGCCGAGCTCCTTGAAGGAGCAGTTGAGGATGTTCGCGCGGTGGCCGTCGCTGTTCATCCAGGACTTCATCACCGCGGCGGCGGACTGCTGGCCCCGGGCGATGTTCTCGCCGTAGGTGCTCCACTTGTAGCCCGCCGCAGTGATCCGCTGACCGGGGTCGGTGCCGTCGGGCGAGGTGTGGTCGAAGTAGTTGCGCGCCCGCATGTCCGCCGAGTGCCGCTGCGCGGCGGTGGCGAGCTTGCTGTTGTGCGTGAGTGGCCCGCACCCGGCCTTGGCCCGTTCGGCGTTCACCAGGCTCAGGACCTGCCGCGCCTTCGACCCGGACGGCGCCGCCGGGGCGGGTGCCTTCCGGGTGGGGCGGGGCGCGGTGGGCGTCGTGGCAGGGGTGGGCCGCGCGGGCTTCCCCGCCTTCTTGCGGTCCGCGCGCGTGGGACTCTTGGCCGGTTCGGACTTCTTCGACTTCTCGCCCTTCTCGTCCTCGTCGGCCTTCGCGTCCTTCTCCGGCTTCTTGGACTTCTCGGCCTTCTCCGACTTCGACGGCGACGCGGAGGCCGACGGGCTCGACGCGTCCTCGGCCGACGGCGACAGGGAGGACTCGTCCGACTTCAGCGCCACCGCCGAGCCCTTGTCGGAGGAGTCGGGGGAGTCGTCGGCGAGCTGCATGGCGCCGATCAGCGCGGCGATGGCCGTGACCCCGGCACCCGCGCCCACCGCCTGCCGCCGCCGTCGTACGCTGCGCCGCCCCTGCCGCAGCCGGGCCCGGGACCCGGGGGCCCCGGCCGGGGAGATCGCCGTCACCGGGTCGGCGCCGTCGCCGGGGACCGCGGAGGCCGCGCCCGGGCCGTCGCCGGGGGAGGCTTGACCGTACGCGGGCAGCGCCTGCGTGGCGGGCTCGCCGTGCGGCGCGTACGCCGTGGCCGCCAGGTCGCCGGGCCCGGCCGCCGACCCGAGACCGGCTTCGGCCCCGGCGCCCGGGAGCCGCCCCGCCCCCATGGCCAGCAGCGGCGGTACGAGCGCGATCCCGGCGAGCAGCCCCTCCGCGGGCGTCAGGCGCGCGCCGAGGCCCGAGCAGGCCGCGCAGTCCCGGGTGTGCCGGACGAGCCGCTTGCGCCACAGCGCGGACGGCGCCCCGTCCCAGGGCGCGGTCAGGGCGGCCAGCTCGGGGCAGCGGGGCTCGGCGGCCAGCGCGCGGACGACGACCCGCGCCGCCTCGAGCTGGGCCTTCATACGCTGCACGCGCACAGCGGTGTGCTCCGGGGTCAGCTCCAGCGCCCGCGCGACCTCGTCGCGGGACAGCTCACCGGCGGCTTCCAGCCACCACAGCGCGAGCAGCTCCCGGTGGTCGTCGTCCATCCAGCGGGTGGCCTGCGCGACCTCCTTGCGCTCCCCGGAGAGACCGAGCCTGAGGATCGTGACGTCCGTGAAGTCCCCGCCCGGGGCCGGGACGTCGTACACGTCCTGCAGACTGCCGGCGACGGGCGCCGACCGCTGGTGGCGCCGGGTCTCGTTCATCGTGATGGCGACGAGCCAGGACCGGAACGAGGCCGGGTCGCGCAGGCCGGGCAGGCCGCGCAGCATCCGCACCATGATGTCCTGCACCAGGTCGTCGACGTCGGCGTGGCCGCGCAGGGCCCGTCCGACGATGTTGTAGACGAGCGGCAGACAGGCGGCGACCAGCCGGTCCTGGGCCCGCGGGTCCCCGGCGCGGCCCGCGACGACCAGAGCCGTCAGCCCGGCGCCGTCCCCTTGTTGCGGCTCCCACTGATCGTGCTGCACGACACATCTCCTGTCCTGATCGGTACGTGGTGCTGGGTACGCCCACTGCCTTGGAGATCCTGCGGGGCGGAGGCGGATAACAGAAACAGCGCGGATCACTTTGAGATCTGACTCACGTCGGCCGAACACCCCTCCCTTCCGGCTCCGGCTCCGGCTCAAGCTCCGACTCCGACCCCGACTCCAGCTCCGACTCCGGCTCAAGCTCCGGCCCGCGTCCGCCGGTGGCTCCCTCCCGGCGGGGGTCACCCCCACCCCCGGCCCACCGGGCAGCCGGATGGCGGCCCCCGTACCGCATCCGGGAACGTGGTGCGCGCAGCGATCGCTCCACCGACCGGAAGGCCCGACCGTGCGCCTCGCCCCTGCCCCTGCCACCGCCACCGCAGTCGTCCTGGCCCTCGCCGCGGGAGTGGCGGCAGCCGCCCCGAGCACCGGCGACCGGCAGCAGCCCACCGCGGAGAGACGCCCCGCCGCGGCCGAGGGGCAGTCGGACAGGGCCGGGGGACGGCCGGTCAGCGACGGCTTCTGGCGCATGGACGGCTACGGCACCGTCCTGTCGCTCCACGACGGCACCCTGCGGGAGTACCAGACCACCTCCGTGAGCTGTCTCAAGGGCGACACCGCCCGGCGTACGGGCCCCGGCCGCTACACCACGCCCGACGGCACCGTCCTGACCGTCCGTACCCGGCAGGGCAGGGACCACGCGTCCATGAGCGCCCACAGCAGCGTGGGCCACCGCGCACTGCGGCGCGTGGCGGCGCTGCCCGCCGCGTGCGCGCGCCCCGCGCCGAAGGACCCGCGGGCCGCCTTCGACGTCTTCTGGCAGTCCTTCGCGGAGAACTACCCGTTCTTCGCCGCCAAGGGGATCGACTGGAACGCCGTACGGGACCGGTACCGGCCCCGGGTGCACCGGGACACCACACGGGACGAACTGTTCGCGGTCTTCAGCGAGATGGTGGAGCCCCTGTACGACGCCCACGTCGCCGTCATGGACGGCGACCGCGTCTTCGCCGGGGTGCGCCCGGGGACCGTCATGCCCTCACAGGAACTGGACACGAAGGTCAAGAAGTTCATCGAGCGGCGCGACCTGAAGGACGCCACCCACCGTCAGGACTTCGCCCAGGGCCGGATCACCTACGCCGACCTGCCCGGCGGCCAGGGCTACCTCCGGATCTCCGGCTTCGCCGGGTACGTGCCCGACGGCCCGTTCGCCGCGCACCGGGCCGAGCTCGACCGGGCGCTCGACACCGTCCTCACCAAGGACCGCGTCCGGCGCCTGAAGGGCCTGGTCATCGACCTGCGCGTCAACGGCGGCGGCTCCGACGCCCTGGGCCTGCGCATCGCCGAGCGCCTCACGGACACGCCCTACCTCGCGTACGCCAAGCGCGCCCGCAACGACCCCGCCGACCCCACCCGGCACACCCGCCCCGAGCCCCTCCGCGTCCGACCCGCCGACGCGCCCCGCTACACCGGGCCGATCGCGCTCCTGACCGGTGGCTCCACGGTCAGCGCGGGGGAGACCTTCACCCAGGCCCTGATGGACCGCCCGGGCCGGACCGTACGCGTGGGACAGCCGACCCAAGGGGTCTTCTCGGACGTGCTGGCCCGCGCCCTGCCCAACGGCATGTCCGTATGGCTGCCGAACGAGGAGTTCCTCACCCGCGCGGGCCGCACCTTCGACGGCACCGGCATCCCGCCCCACCTGAGCGAACCGGTCTTCACCGGCGAGGAGTTCGCCGAGAACCGCGACTCCGCGTTCGATCGGGCCCGGCGCGTGCTGCGCGCCACCACGGCGGACAGCCGCCCACCGCGCACCTCTTGATGGTTCGTCAGACGGCCGGTTGGATGGCGCGGACCACGCTGGACACCCACGGCGTCCCTGTCGACCACCGGAGGTCCGCCCATGGCCCCGCGCCGCGCGCACCGCCTCGCCCCCGCCGTGCTCCTCGCCGCCGCCCTGCTGGTCGGCGCGCTCACCCCCACGGCCGAGGCCCGGCCCACGGACACGTACGCGCGGGGCGAGCCGGTGGCGGACGCCGGACCCGTCACGGCGCACACCGCGCCCCCCGCGCCCGCCACCGGCATCCCGCGCCTCACCGACCGCCGCGGCCGCGCCCTCACCCTGCGTGGCTGGAACGTCGAGGACAAGGTCCACCACGGCGCCGAGGCGCTCAGCGCGATCACCGAACGCCACTTCAGGGACCTGCGCGCCCAGGGCTTCAACTTCGCCCGCCTGCTGGTCTTCTGGGACGACCTGGAGCCCCGGCGCGGTCACTACAGCACCTCGTACCTGCGCAAGATCCGGCGCGTGCTCGACTGGGCGCACCGGCACCGGATCCACGTCGTGCTCGACGCCCACCAGGACGTCTTCGGGCCCGCCTTCGGCCACCGCGGGATCCCCCGGTGGGCGACGCGCACCGACGGCCTGCCCTTCACCCCGCACCCGGACGACTGGTTCGCCGAGTACTTCGAGCCCGCCGTCCAGCGCGCCTTCACCCACCTCTACGAGGACGCGGACCTGCGGACCGCGCAGGCCCGCATGTGGCGCCTGCTCGCCGACCGCTTCGGCGGCCACCCGGCGGTGCTCGGCTACGACCTGATCAACGAGCCGATGGGGGAGCTGCGTCCCGGCGAGGACCTGGCCACCGCCGCCCGCCGCATCGAGGCCACCCAGCTCACGCCCCTGTACCGACGCCTCGCCGAGGCCGTCCGCAGCCGCGACCGCTCCACCTGGCTGTTCGTCGAACCGACCCCGATCGTCGGCGAAGGCGTCCCCACCGGCCTCGGCCGCGTCGACGACGAGCGGGTCGTGTACGCGCCGCACTTCTACAACACCGCGATGGAGGCGGGCGCCGACTACGATCCCGCGGCGGGCTGGATCGAGGCGTACGAGCGGGCCGTCACCGCCTACCCGCGCCGGTACGGCCTGCCCGTCGTGGTGGGGGAGTGGGGCCCCCTGAACAGCGGCCTGCCGAACATGCCCCGCTTCTACGACGACGCCCTCGCCTCGCTCAACCGCTACACCTCCGGCTGGGCGGGCTATGTGTGGTGCTACGGCGGCGGCTACTGCGCGCTCGACCGCGAGGGCCGCTTCCGCCCGCCGAAGGAGCGCACGGCCACGCCCTACGCGCCCGCCGTCGCCGGAGCCGTCCGCCAGGACGCCTATGACCCGGCCACCGGCGCGTACCGCCTCACCTACCGGACCACGGGCCGCCCCGGCACCACGGAGCTGTCCCTGCCGCCGACGGCCAGGGGCTGGCGCGTCGAGGTCTCCGGGCGGGGTGCGCACGCCGACGCGGACGGCGTCCCCGCGGGGGAGGCGAGCCGCGTGCGGGTGCGGGCGGAGCGCCGGACGGTGGTGGAGGTGAAGGTGACACCGGGCCCGGTTCGCCGTTCCTGACCGCCGGGGCCGGGGTGCCGTTCCCGACCGCCGAGGCCGGGGCCGGGACCCGGGCACCGTTCCCGACCGCCGGGGCCGGGCGGCGCCTCCGGCCGCCCCCGGGCCGGCGGCCCCGCGCGGCAGCCCTCAGGCCGCCGCCAGCCCCCGCAGCAGCGCGGGCAGCGCCGTCCCGATCGGCTCGCGCACCACCTCGTCGGCCTGGTCGTCGTACGGGGTCGGCTCGGCGTTGACGATGACGAGGCGCGCCCCGTAGTCGGCGGCCATGCCTGCGAGGCCCGCCGCGGGCTGCACCTGGAGGCTGGTGCCGACCGCGACGAACACGTCGCAGGCCTTCGTGATCGCCACGGCGTCACCGAGCACCGCCGGGTCGAGGCTCTCACCGAACATCACCGTCGCGGACTTGAGGATGCCGCCGCACGCCGTGCACGGCGGGTCCGCCTCGCCCGCGTCGACCCGGGCGAGCGCCTCCTCCATCGGCCCCCGCGCGTGACAGGCCGTGCACACCACCGACCGCGCGGAGCCGTGCAGTTCGAGCACCTTCCGCTCCGGCATCCCGGCCACCTGGTGCAGCCCGTCCACGTTCTGCGTGATCACCCGCACCGGCACCCCGGAGCGCTCCAGGTCGACCACCGCGTGGTGGGCCGCGTTGGGACGCGCCTGCAACGCCTGGTTCTCCCGCCGCATCCGCCACGACCGGCGCCGGATCTCCGGATCGCTCATGTAGTACTCGTACGTCACGAGCTTCTCGGCTTCCGGATCGCGCCGCCACAGGCCGTTCGGCCCGCGGTAGTCGGGTATGCCGGAGTCCGTGGAGATCCCGGCTCCGCTGAGCAGGGCGACGAGGGGCTGGCTCATGACGCCGAGCCTAGACCCCGGCCCCGGCGCACCGTCCGGACGGCTGCCCCGCTCGTGGTCATTAGTCACATTTGCCCTCCATCCTGCTACTCTCTGTGGTCACTCCGTCATCATGAGCAACTTGCAGAGGTGTACGTGAAGGTCGCCTGCGTCGGCGGTGGGCCCGCCGGACTGTATCTGTCCATCCTGGTGAAGCGGCAGGACCCGGCCGCCGAGGTCACCGTGTACGAGCGCAATCCGGAGGGGTCGACCTACGGCTGGGGCGTCACCTACTGGCGCGGGCTGCTCGACAAGCTCCGGGAGCACGACCCCGCGTCCGCGCGCGCCGTCGAGGAGCACTCCGTCCGCTGGCGCGACGGCGTGGCCCACGTCGGGGACATGACGGCGCGTCACCGCGGCGACGAGGGCTTCGGCATCGGCCGCCACCGGCTGCTCGAACTCCTCGCCGCGCGGGCGAGGGAACTCGGCGTCCGCCTGGAGTTCGGCCGCGAAATCACCGCCGCCGACCTGCCCCTCGACGCCGACCTGGTCGTCGCGGGCGACGGTCTGCACAGCGCCCTGCGCGGCGCGGGCGCCGACCACCACGGCACCCGCGTCACCGCGGGGCGCAACCGCTACATCTGGCTCGGCACCACCAGGGTCTTCGACGCGTTCACCTTCGCCTTCGTGAAGACCGAGCACGGCTGGATCTGGTGCTACGGGTACGGCTACGGCCCCGAGGGCAGCACCTGCGTCGTCGAGTGCGCCCCCGAGACGTGGACCGGGCTCGGCCTCGACCGCGCCGACGACGCCGAGGGCCTCACCCTGCTGGAGAAGCTCTTCGCCCACGTCCTGGACGGGCACCCCCTCATGGGCCGCCCCACGGCCGACGGCAGATCCCAGTGGCTGACCTTCCAGACCCTCACCAACCAGCACTGGTACCGCGACAACGTCGTCCTCCTCGGCGACGCCGCGCACACCACGCACTACTCGATCGGGGCGGGCACCACCCTCGCCCTGGAGGACGCCATCGCGCTCGCCACCGCCCTGCGCGGCCACGCCGAACTCCCGCGCGCCCTCGCCGCCTACCAGGACGAACGCAAGGCCGCCCTGCTCTCCCTGCAGAGCGCGGCCCGCTACAGCGCCCAGTGGTACGAGAACCTGCCCCGCTACATCGACCTGCCCCCGCACCGCATGTTCGCCCTCCTCGGCCAGCGCCACTCGCCGCTGCTGCCCTACGTCCCGCCCCAGCTCTACTACGGCCTGGACAAGGTCGCCGGCCAGGTGAAGGTGTTGCGCCAGTTCAAGCGCTGGCTGGGCCCCAAGCTCGCCCGGAGCGCGCACACGCGGACCTCGCCGGGCGGCGACTAGCGCCACGCCGCGGGGCCCGCGGGCGCGGGGCACGTGGGCGCGGGGCACGTGGCGGTCCGGGCCGGAACCCGGCCCGGACCGCCCGGGCCCCGTTCAGGTCTGCGGGGGGTTGTCCTGGCCCTTGCCCTGCTCCCGGTCCGCGCCGAGCTGCTGCCGCAGCTTCTCCTGCGCGGTGTCGACCTGGCTGCTGTACTTGCCCTGCGTCCTGTCGTCGACGAAGTCACCCGCCTTGTCGACGCCCTGACCGGCCTTGTCCTCGTGGCCCTTCATCATCTGCTTGAGCTTGTCCATCACAGACATGGGCTGTCTCCTCGCTGTGTCGCCCCTGTCTCCAGGTTCACCGCGCCCCGCCCGATCCGCATCCCGTGCGCCGGAAAATCCCGTGCGGCGCCGCCGCCCCGCCCGTTACCGTCCGGGCATGCCCCCTGAGGACGACGGATTCTTCGCGGAGGACGTCGCCGCGACGTACGACGCGTCAGCGGCCGACATGTTCCGGCCGGACGTGCTGGACCCGGTGGTCGACGTCCTGGCGGACCTGGCGGGCGACGGGCCCGCCCTGGAGTTCGGCGTCGGCACGGGACGCGTCGCGCTGCCGCTGGCCCGCCGCGGCGTCCCGGTGCACGGCATCGACCTGTCCCGCGCCATGACGGCCCGGCTGCGGGCGAAGCCGGGCGGTGACCGCGTCGGCGTGACCGTCGGCGACTTCGCCACCACCCGCGTCGCGGGCACGTACGCCGTCGTCTACCTCGTCTTCAACACCATCAACAACCTCACCACCCAGGACGCCCAGGTCGCCTGCTTCCGCAACGCCGCCGCCCATCTGCGCCCCGGCGGGACCTTTGTCGTCGAGGTCGGAGTGCCCGACCTGCGCCGGCTGCCGCCCGGCCAGAGCGCGGTGCCGTTGCACATCAGTGCCACCGGGTGGGCGTTCGACACCTACGACGTGGCCACGCAGGCGATGAGCTCGCACTACGTCACCCTCACCGACGGCCGCGCCGAGCACCGCTCCATCCCGTTCCGGTACGTGTGGCCCGCCGAACTGGACCTGATGGCGCGCCTCGCCGGACTGCGGCTGCGCGACCGCTGGCAGGACTGGACCGGGGCGCCGTTCACGAGCGAGAGCACCGAGCACGTCTCGGTGTGGGAGAAGACGGCCGCCTGACGGAACCGGCGCACGGACGGCGCCCCGAAGGAACCGCCCGGCCGGCCCGGGAGCGTCTCACCGCCCGGCCAGGAGCATGCCGACCGTCCGCCCGAACAGCCACGACGCCGCCCGCCCCACCACCGGGTCGAGCAGGCGCGGCAGCCACCGCACCCGCAGCTCCTCCCGCCACACCACGTGCGCGCCCCCGCCGGCCGCCGGTGCCACCTCTATCTCGGCCCACCCGAGGACGACCGCGCCGCGCTTGGCCAGGCGGCACGACCCGCGTCCACCGTCCGGCACCTGCCAGGCCACGACCTCCATCGGGTCGTCGAAGGCCAGCGGCCCGAGCCCCGTACGCGCCGTGACGAGGTCGCCCCGGCCGCGCGGAGCGGCGCGCCGGACCGTGACGGTGGTCAAGGGGATGGTGCGGCCGTGCCGCTCCCAGTCCGTCAGCCGCCGCCACGCCTCGTCGGGGCCGAGGGACGTCGTACGGACGATACGGAAGCGCGCCATGGCTCGATCGTAGGCCGCCGGGCCGCGCCCCGGCCCCTGGGAACCGGCCGGACCCGGGGCGTCAGCGTGCCCACTCCGGCCTCCAGGTCCCGTCGTCCCCCTCCCCGGGCCGCGCCGGTGCGAGGTGGCCGCGCAGCGCGGCCAGGGCCGGATGCGGGTTGTCGGCGTGCCACAGCAGGGAGTGCGGGTACACCGGCGTGGGGTCACGCAGGGGGATGAGCCGCATGTCGTGACCGACGGGCCAGACCAGAGGCGTGCGCTCGCTGAGGAACGTCGCGAGCGTCGCGGAGTCCGCGATCGTGTCGAGCAGGGCCTCGACGCCGAAGTCCGGCCCGATGGTGTCGATGGTCAGGCCGAAGGCCGCGGCGAGCGCGTCGTAGTACGCGGCCCACTCCGTGCCCGGCGCGTTGCTCGGCATCCAGATGCGGTGCCCGGCGAGATCGGCGAGCGCGACCGCCTCCGCGGCGGCGAACGGGTGGGCGGGCCCGGTGAACAGCCGCAGCGGCTCGTCCAGGACGGGCAGCGCCCTGATGCCCTCCGGGAGCCGCCGCCCCGGCATCGTCACGGCGCGGAACGTCGCGTCGATGGTGCCCGCCGCGAGCGCCTCCACGGCCGCGTCGGCGCCGTACAGCGTGACGACGTCGAGCTCGACGTCCGGGTGCGCGCGGTGGAAGTCGCGCACCAGGCCCGCGGTCGCGGCGCGCCGGCCGACCACGTCGACGCGCAGGGCCCGCCGGCCCGGGCGCACGGAGGCCGCCGCGCGCTCCTCGGCCAGGAGCAGCGCCCGGGCGTGCGGCAGGAACGCCTGCCCGTCGATGGTGAGCCGGGCCCCGCGCGGGGTGCGGGCGAAGAGCCGCACTCCGAGGTCGTCCTCCAGCGCGGCGACACGCTTGGAGACGGCCTGCTGCGTGAGCGACAGATCGGCGGCGGCCTTCTGGAACTGCCCGGACTCCGCGACGGCGACGAAGGTGCGTACGGCGTTGAGATCCACGCCGGAGACCCTAGCCGCACAACCGGCCGTTGTGGCGCCGGCCGGAAGCCGGGGCCCGCTGGACCGGAGTCCGGCCGGGCCCCGGCGGGCGCTCACGTCAGCCGCCCACCACCGGATAGTGGTCCGACAGGTTGGTGTACGTGTACTCCTTGCCCCAGCTCGACACCGTCCAGGGGGCGCTGCGCTCCTTGACGACCTCGTTCGTCCAGGACGCGGGGCGGGCGTGGCCCGTGCGGTGCAGCACGTGGTCGAGGTCCTCGCGGGGGTCGTCGGGGTAGCGCTCGGCGGCGATCGAGTTGTCCCGCGTGTCGAAGGAGTACGGGTGCCCCGTCCGCGCGTCGGGAGCGGCGAGCCCCGCGTCGGCGAGCATCGCGGCGTACTCGCCGCTGTGCCGGTCCACGTTGAGGTCGCCCGCCACCAGGACCTGCTCGGACGCCGGGATGCGCTTGGCGTCCAGGAACGCGTCGAGCTCCTTGAACTGCCGGGCGCGCGTGGCCGCCGCCTCACCCGCCGCGCAGCCCGGGTCGGTGGACTGGGCGTGCGTGCCCACCACGTGCACCCTGGTGCCCCTGACGTCCAGGACGGCGTACACGAACCCCTTGTTGGAGTAGGAGTCGGAGCCGCAGGCGTCCTTGTAGACGTACTGCTCCTTGCGCACGACGGGCCACTTGCTCAGGACCGCCACACCGCCGTCCTCCGGGGTCAGCGCGGAGTAGGCGCCGCCGGTGGCGTCCCACCCGGACGTGCCGCGCCCCAGCACCGGCGTCTGGTGCGGGTAGAGCGAGGCGGCGTTCTTCCGCAGGGCGTCGGAGGAGGAGTTGTCGAACACCTCCTGGAGCACCACGACGTCGTTGCCGCGGAAGAAGCCGGCGGCGGGTATCGCCTTGGCGCGGTGGTCCTGCCCCCAGTTCGGGTAGAGGGACTTGCTGAACAAGAAGGCGTTGTACGAGAGCACCTTCAGGCGGGGCACGTCGGCGGCCGTCGCGCTCGGGGCCGTCGCGGTCAGCGTGGCCGTCGCGGCGAGGGCCACGGCGGCACAGACGCCCAGGCGGGCACGCGGCGTGGTGTGGGACACGGGGGTTCTCCCTGGGGGGGCGGGGCGGGGACGGGGCCGGTGGGACGCACCGGCGCCGTCATCCAAGACGCCGCGGGTGACGCCCCGTTGTCCCGGAGGTGATCATGCGGTGAGCGGCACGGCGCGGTCCGGCACCCCTGGCGCGGTCCGGCACCCCTGCGCGTGCGCCGCCGCACGGATATGCCGCCCGACGCGGCGAGGCCCCCGCCGCGCCACCTCACCGCCGCCTCGCCACCAGGCGCCCACCGCGCCACCTCACCGCCGCCCCGCCATCAGACATCCACCGAGCCCCCGGCCCCCGCTTCCCGGCTCCGTACGGCGTCGGCCCCGTACGGCGTCCCGGGAGGCGGGGCCTCAGGCCCTCAGGCCTGGGTGCGGCGGACGCACTCCGCGACGACCGCGCTCAGGCTGCCCGTCCGCTCCAGCAGTTCCCGCTGGAAACGGGCCCCCGTGCCCTGCTTCAGCAGCCGCTTCGTCTGCTCGCGCACCGCCGCCAGGTCACCGCTGTCCTCCAGGGCCTCGGACACGTGGTCGAGCAGGGCGTGCACCACCTCGTCGCTCGGCGTGGGCCGCATGGTCAGCGGGTGCAGGAGGACGTCGTCGAGGCCGGAGCGCGCGGCCCGCCAGGCGGCGAGCCGCAGCAGGCTGACGCCGTGGCCGACCGGGGGCCGGCCCGCGCGCCACTCCCGCGCGGCCGTCTCGACCAGTGCCCGCGCGAGCGTGGCGATGAGGACGGTCGTGGAGGCGTCCAGGCAGACGTCCGCGACGCGGATCTCGACGGTGGGGTAGCGGTGGGAGAGCCGGGCGTCGAAGTAGACCATGCCGCGGTCGTGCAGCACCCCGGTGGCCACCATGTCGCTGACCTGCTGCTCGTACCGGTCGGCGGAGCCGAACACCTCGGTGGGGCCCGCCATGGGCCAGCGCCCCCAGACCCGGCTGCGGTAGCTGGCGTACCGGCTGTCCTTGCCCTGCCAGAACGGCGAGTTGGCGCTCAGCGCGACCAGGACGGCCAGCCAGGGCCGGATCCGGTCCACGACCGCCACGCCCTCCTCGTCGGACTCGACGGAGACGTGGACGTGGCAGCCGCAGGTGAGCTGCTCCTGGGTGGTGAGGCCGAACTGCTCCTCCATCCACTGGTAGCGCCCGCCCACGTTGACCGAGGGGCTCGCGGGCAGCGGCGAGGTGGCGAGGGCGGCCACCGAGGCGCCCAGGTCCCCCGCGTGCCGGGCCGCCTCCGCGCGCCACCGGACGATCTCGGCGGAGAGTCTGTCCATGTCCGACTGGGGCTGCGTGGCGAACTCGATCTGGTGGGCCTGCAGCTCCTTCTCGAACGTCTCGTCCTCGGCGTCCTGGCCGCCCTCGCCCTCGGAGCCGGGGCTCCCGGCGGAGTCCCTGGCGGCTCGTGCCACAACGGCCGTGGCCAGCGCCTTGGGCTCGCCACTCGCATGGTCGAGCAGGAGCAGTTCTTCCTCAACGCCAACGGTACGCACGTGATGCCGCCTTTCTGGGCTGTCTTTTCCGGGGAGAGTCGCGCCCCGGGGGTACCCGGTACCCCGACACGGCGGGTGCAGCCGTTCCGGCCCGTGCTTACCGTCACACGTTTGAGTCCCCGCAGGAAGGCAAATGCGTACTCTATGGTGCAAATCGGCTACACGATGATGACTGAGCAGGCAGGTCCCCTTTCCCTCGTCGAGCACGTGGTGGCCGCGGAGCGGGCCGGCTTCGACTTCTCGGTGACCTCCGACCACTATTTCCCGTGGCTCGAGTCCCAGGGGCACGCCCCCTACGCGTGGGGTGTCCTCGGCGCCGCCGCGCAGGCGACCTCGCGGATCCCGCTGATGACGTACGTGACCTGCCCGACGGTCCGCTACCACCCCGCGGTGGTGGCCCAGAAGGCCGCCACGATGCAGTTGCTCTCCGAGGGGCGCTTCCGGCTCGGCCTCGGCAGCGGCGAGAACCTGAACGAGCACGTGGTCGGCGCGGGATGGCCGTCGCCGCAGGTCCGCATCGAGATGCTGGAGGAAGCGGTCGAGATCATCCGCGCGCTCTTCAAGGGTGACAACGTCAACCACCAGGGCACCCACTTCGACGTCTCGAACGCCCGGCTGTGGGACCTGCCCGACGAGGCGCCGCCCATCGGCGTCGCCGTCTCCGGCGGACGTTCCTGCGCGCTCGCGGGCCGCCTCGCCGACCTGGTGATCGCCACCGAGCCCAAGGCGGAGCTGCTGGAGGCGTTCGACCGGCACGGTGGGCGCGGCAAGCCGCGGGTGGGCCAGCTGCCGGTCTGCTACGACACCGACAAGGACGCGGCGATCGCCCGTGCCCACGACCAGTTCCGCTGGTTCGCCGGCGGCTGGCCGGTCAACTCCGAGCTGCCGGGGCCGTCCGGGTTCGCCGGCGCCACCCAGTTCGTCACGCGGGAGGACGTGGCGCAGCAGATCCCGTGCGGCGACAACGTGGACGACTTCGTCGAGGCCGTGCGGCCCTACGCCGAGGCGGGCTTCACGGAGATCGCCCTCGTCCAGGTCGGCGGCGACCACCAGCTGCCGTTCATCGACTGGGCCGAGCGCGAGCTCCTGCCCGCCCTGCGCGAACTGTGACGACCCGCCGGCCCCTCATGAGCTCTGGGAGGACAACATGAACGACACACAGGACACCGTGCCCGGCGACGCCGAGTCCCCGTCCCCGGACCTGGTCCAGGTGGTGCTCGGCGAGTGCTCGCCCGCGGACGCGGACGCCGTCTTCGGCGTGCTGCGCGAGCACTTCGACTCCGACCGCGGCGGCGACGCGCCGCACCAGACCGACGAGACCGAGCAGGAGCGCCGCCCCGCGGTGTGGACCGGCGCCTTCCGCGCCCCGCGCACCCCGGACTCCGTCTCCGGCGTACTGCTCTCGGGCCCCGTGACCGCCGATCTCCAGGGCGGACCACAGGCCGTCGGGCACGTCCAGGCGACCCTGGGGTCGGCCTTCGACGTGTCGGTGCAGGGCAAGGCCTCCGGCGACCAGGAGGTGGAGGTCCAGCTACGGCTCACGGGCGCCGACCGCGGCCGGCCCGGCCCCGGCTGACCGGTACCGACGCGTGCGGCGCCCGCTCCGGCGCGGCGGTACGACGCCGGGCGCCGGGCACGTCCGGCGCCCGGCGTCGGCATATCGACACCTCAGTGCATCGACACACCGGTACGTCGGTACGTCGGTACGCCAGCGCGTCGGTACGCCAGCCCGTCAGAAGACCGACATCCCCGTGAGCGTGGTGAAGCGGTCGAGGGCCGCGACGCCCGCCACGGAGTTGCCCCGCTGGTCGAGCCCCGGGCTCCACACGCACAGGGTGCAGCGCCCGGGCACGACCGCGATGATGCCGCCGCCCACGCCGCTCTTGCCGGGCAGGCCCACGCGGTAGGCGAAGTCCCCGGCGGCGTCGTAGGTGCCGCAGGTCAGCATGACGGCGTTGACCTGCTTCGCCTTGCTGCGGCTGAGCAGGGTGGAGCCGTCGGCCCGTATGCCGTGCCGGGCCAGGAACCCCGCGGCCAGCGCCAGGTCCGCGCAGGACGCCTCGACGGAGCACTGGCGGAAGTACTGCTCCAGGAGCGCGGGCACCGGGTTGGCGATGTTGCCGTACGACGCCATGAAATGGGCCAGGGCGGCGTTGCGGTCGCCGTGCGCGCTCTCGCTGGCGGCGACGTTCTCGTCGAAGGTGAGGTCCGGGTTGCCGGACTCGGCGCGCAGGAAGTCCCGCAGCGTTCCGGCCGCGTCACCGGTCAGGGCGTGCAGACGGTCGGTGACGACGAGGGCCCCGGCGTTGATGAACGGGTTGCGGGGGATGCCGTGCTCGTACTCGAGCTGCACCAGGGAGTTGAACGGGTTGCCCGACGGTTCGCGGCCCACGTGCTCCCACAGCAGCTCGCCCTCCAGGGAGAGGTCGAGGGCGAGGGTGAAGACCTTGGTGATGGACTGGGTGGAGAAGGGGTGCTGCCAGTCTCCGACGCCGTACACCGTGCCGTCGAGTTCGGCCACCGCCATCCCGAACCGCCGCGGGTCCGCCGACGCCAGCGCCGGGATGTAGTCGGCCGGCCGGCCGCGGCCCGGCAGAGCCTGGATCTCGGCGGCGATGCGGTCCAGGACGGGCTGGAGGGAGGGGGGCACGTGGGCTTGCTCCGTGTTCGTGCGGTAATGCGGTGAGGCGTCCGCTGTACCTTAATACCTCACCGTGATCTTGGGTCCCGCGGTCCCGCCGGGGCAGCGCGCCGCGACCCCCGAGCAGCTCGGCAGCGGGACGCCGGGTTCTGGGTACGGTGCGGGGCCTGGCGCCGGCGTCGCACCGCCCGACCCGGCTGTGACGCGAGGCGCGCGCGGGAGCCGGGTCACCCCTTGGTGCCGTACGCCCCCTGGGCGCGGTGCCCCGCTCCGTGCGCCGCCGGAGCGCGGCGGCCCGAGCGCTCGCGGTCGGCGAGACGGCGCGCGAGGCACGCGGTGATGGCCGGGGCGACCGCGGTCATGAAGGGGCGCCAGCCGGGGACGGCGTTCACCTCGCAGACGGTGTAGGTGTCCTCGCCCGCGAACAGCAGGTCCACCCCGGCGATGTCCAGACCCACGGCCGCGGCGGCGCGTACCGCCAGCTCCTCCGCCCGCGGGTAGCGGCCCGGGCAGGGGGTGGCGGAGCCGCCCTGGGCGATGTTGGCGGCGAGGGCGTCCCCGCCGGAGGTGTGCAGCACCGTGTCCACGGGCTCGCCGTCCACCACGACCACGCGCAGGCAGCGGCCGTGCGAGGGCGCCACCAGCTCCTGGAAGAGGAACGGCGCGTCCTGCTGGAGGCTCCCGGCCACCTGGCGCAGCAGCCGGGCGTCGGGCGCGAGGAAGACCTGCCCGCCCCGGGAGCCCCGCACCGACTTCACCACGCAGGGCGCCCGCAGATGGCTGCTGCGCACGACGCCTTCGAGCGGCGCGGTCGCGTACGACAGCGTGTCCGGCACCGGCAGCCCCGCCAGGGCCAGCTCCTGGAGCTGCCAGACCTTGTTGCGGCTGTTGAGCTGGGCGTCGACGGAGTTCACCAGCGTGCTGCCCATGCGCTCCAGGTGCCGCAGCAGCGTCACCTCGCGGTCGTCGCGCATGGGCCCGGCGACCTGGCGTACGCACACCACCTCGGGCGCGGGCAGGTCGGCACCGCCCAGGGTGCGCAGCACCAACCGCCCGTCCTGGACGCCGAAGAGCAGCTCGTCGGTGTGCCAGACCGCGAAGCGGCTGCCGTAGGCGGCGGTCAGCGCGGTGGCGAGCTCGCGGGTGGACCGGCGCAGCGCGGTGGGGTGCTGCACCACCAGCATCCACACGTCGGCGGGTGCCGGGATGACCGGCCGGGAACGGTCCTGTACGTCCACACGAGCTCCTCGTCGCTGGCGCCGCCGGGGAACGCGGCGGCCGGAAGGAGCCAGTCTCACAGGTCGCCGCGCGCGGTGTCATGGCGGTCGGAACCCACCGCTCCGGCTGACTCCCCGTACAGGCCGTACGTCACCGGTCACGCTCGCACCGGTCAGGATCGAAGAAGCGCGGGCCGCACCACCGTGCCTAGCGTGCGGGCCATGGACGTCACCATCCACGCGAGCTTCCTGCCGCACTCCGACCCGGACGCCTCCCTGGCCTTCTACCGCGACTCCCTCGGATTCGAGGTCCGCAACGACGTGGCCATCGACGGCGAACGCTGGATCACGGTCGGCCCGGCCGACCGGCCCGGCACCCACATCGTTCTGGAGCCGCCGGGCACGGACCCCGGTGTCACCCCGGACGAGCGCCGCACCATCACGGAGATGATGGCCAAGGGCACCTACGCCACCATCGTGCTGGCCACCGACGACCTCGACGCCTGCTTCGCGCGGGTGCGGGCCGGCGGCGCCGACGTGGCCCAGGAGCCCACCGACCAGCCGTACGGCGTGCGCGACTGCGCCTTCCGCGACCCGGCGGGCAACCTGGTCCGCATCCAGGAATGCCGCTGAACCCCCCCTCCCGCGCCCGGCGCCGACGGGGACGTGTCCCGGCGCGACAGCGCCCCGGGGGCGCGGACGGATATCCGTCCGCGCCCCCGGGGCGCGTGGGACCGGTCGTGCGTACCGGGTACGGACCTCAGGTACGGACCCTGCGGACCGGCAGCAGGCAGCGGGCGCTGGTCGGCACCATCCGCTCGTCCGAGACGAACGCGCGCAGTTCCTCGGCACTGACCGGCTCGCCCTGCACGGCCTCGGGGAACGGGCGCACCGAGCAGATCAGGTGGGCCTGGCCGCTCTCCTGCGCCGCCTGCTGCCACTGCGGGGAGACCGGGCACTGCACCTGGAGGAAGGGCATGTTCAGCGCCGCCTGACCGGCCTCGACCAGCAGCGTGATGGGGGAGCGGCCGACGCGGGTCAGGTCCGTGCCGCCCGAGCCGACCGTGAGACCGGCCTTCTCCAGCTCGGCCCGCAGCGCCTCCGCGCCCGCCTCCGGCCCGTCGCGGCCGTCCCCGCGGGAACACACGAGCAGGAACGGCGTCACGGCGTCGCCGGAGTCGGGCGCGGGCTCGTTGGCCCAGGGGATGACGATGAGGGTGCCCAGGAGGGAGCCCTGCTGCTCTGGCTTCACGGCGGTGGAAGAGGTCATGGCCTCGGAGCGTAGTGACGCCTGCCCCCTCCTCCGGGTGCATCTCCACCCGTTCGGCCCTGCCTGAGCTGCCGAATTCACCGGGCAAGGTGTACGGCCGCGGTCATGTTCGGCCCCGCCCGCCCGGCGCGCCCGCTCGCCGCCCCTCCCGCCCCCGCCCTGCCGGAGACCGCGGGTCCCGTCAGCGCTGCGGTGTGGTGCCGGGCCGGAACGTCACGTGCGCGCCGTAGGAGAAGCCCGCGCCGCCGACCGTGTTGCCGGTGACCGCGACGTCGCTCACCGGTGAGACGAACCCGGCCGTGTCCGCGTTCACCCGCACCGCGTCGCGCCGGGCCCCGGAAGCGCCCGCCGCCACCGTCACGCGGTTGTCGACGATGTCGACGCCCGCGACGGGGTTCGGGGCGACCGGGACCGGCGGCCGGTCGGTCGTCCGCGCCGTCAGGGAGCTGACGTAGACGCCGCCGCAACTGTCGTTGACCGTGTTGCCGCGCACGGTGACGGCGGTGGTGTTCATCACGCCGACGGCGTCCCACTTGGCGCCGTCGACGACGTTGCCCTCGATCAGGACGCGCGCGTGCACCTGACCGGCCTTCTCGCCACCGGTGTGCGAGCCGACCAGCTTCGCCCAGGAGGGCTGGGAGCCGGACGCGCCCGCGTAGTTGCGCAGCACCCGTACGTCCACGGTCGGCGTGCCGTCGCTCGCGCCGGCCCAGGTGTTGCCGGAGAGGGGCAGGTCGAGCTGGATCGCCTCGCCGTGCCAGAGGCCCTGCGTCGGGTCCTCCACCCAGCCCTTGAAGAAGCAGTCACGGACCACGCCCCGGCGCACGGCGTTGAGCTCGACCGCGTGCCACCACTTGACGTTCCAGACCGTCACGTCCGCGCCCTCGACGTCCTGGGTGTGGACGAAGGTCAGCACGTTCATCGGCGGGGCCTTGTCGGCGCGGGCCCTGGCCTCGCCCGAGTCCTGCCAGACCCAGGCCGACACGGGGTCCCACTCGCCGCCCTTGACCATGATGTTCCCGGGGGCCGCGTAGCCCTTCGTGGCGGGACCGGGGACGTGGTTGATCAGCATGGTGGCGGCCTTGGCCCCGCTGACGGCGGGCGCGGTGAACGCGCCCTCAGCGTCGGTCTCGTACACCGGCGTCGGCGAGTGCTGGTTCTTCCGGTCCAGCGTGTACGTCCGGGCGGTGGTGCCGAACTTGGCCACGAACCGGGCACCGGACGCGTCCAGCACGGTGTTGCCGCCGATCACCAGGGTGTTGAGCAGGGTGTAGGTGGGGACGCCCTCGTACCCGGCCTTCACGATGATCCGGCCCTTGCCGTCGACGCCGTGCGGGCCCGCGATGCCGGCCGCCGCGTCGTCCAGGGCCTTGCGCAGCGCGCGGACGTGGGCCGCCTCGCCCGTGACGGACGGGTTCACGCCCGCCGCGTCGGCCCGCGCCGGCGACGCCGCGCTCCCCAGGACCGTGGCGGCTCCGGCCGCCGCTCCACCGCGCAACAACCCCCGGCGACTGACCCCGGCCATGCCCGCCCCGTCTCCCGGCTCCCGGCCGCGCCTCGTTCGATCACCAGTACGACAATGTGAGGACTGTACGGCACCCCCGGCGGGGCCGACACGGAGTGACCCGCGGAGTGATCTTCCGCACCCGCGAGGCGCCGGGGACCCGCCCCTGGCCGCGCCCCTCAAGCCGCCGGACGGCGCGCCCCCTTGCACACGCCGGGCGCGGACCGGCGTTGACGCGCGGTGCGATTCCAAGATTCGATTATCTCCCCGCCGGACGGACTAGTCTTGGACCTATTGCCACACGGCAATGGTTCAACATTGAGACAACCACGCAGGACCGCCTGTCCCCGGGCGTGCCCGCTGATGCGTTCTTCGTTGTCGGATCTGAGTGGAACGAGGCTGGACATGGCTGAGGCGCCGGTTGGCGGTTCGAATGCGGTGCCGCGGGCGCGGTCTACCCGGGGCACCAAGGTGGGTGAAGCCGAACTGCGGCAGCTCCTGGCCGGTTTGACGGCGGTGCGCGACGGGGACTTCGGCACCCGGCTGCCGGACGAGGGCGACGGGCTGATCGGCGAGATCGCCACCGTCTTCAACGGCATGGTGGACCAACTGTCGCTGTTCACGTCCGAAGTGACGCGCGTCGCGCGGGAGGTCGGCACCGAGGGGACGCTCGGCGGCCAGGCGGAGGTGCCGGGCGTCTCCGGCACGTGGGCCGACCTCACCGACTCGGTCAACGCCATGGCGGGCAACCTCACCACGCAGGTCCGCGACATCGCGCAGGTGGCCACGGCCGTCGCCAAGGGCGACCTGTCGCAGAAGATCGACGTGGACGCGCGCGGCGAGATCCTGGAGCTGAAGGACACCGTCAACACGATGGTGGACCAGCTCTCCGCGTTCGCCGACGAGGTCACGCGCGTCGCCCGAGAGGTCGGCAGCGAGGGGCAGTTGGGCGGCCAGGCCGAGGTGCCGGGCGTCGGCGGCGTCTGGCGGGACCTGACCGACTCCGTGAACTTCATGGCGGGCAACCTCACCGCCCAGGTCCGCAACATCGCGCAGGTCACGACGGCGGTGGCCAAGGGCGACCTGTCGCAGAAGATCACCGTGACCGCGCGCGGGGAGATCCTGGAGCTGAAGAACACCATCAACACGATGGTGGACCAGCTCTCCGCGTTCGCCGACGAGGTGACCCGCGTCGCCCGGGAAGTGGGCACCGAGGGGAGACTCGGCGGACAGGCGGACGTCAAGGGGGTGTCGGGCACCTGGCGGGACCTGACCGACTCCGTGAACTTCATGGCCGGCAACCTCACGGCCCAGGTCCGGTCCATCGCGCAGGTGGCCACCGCGGTCGCCGAGGGCGACCTGTCGCAGAAGATCCGCGTGGACGCGCGCGGCGAGATCTCGGAGCTGAAGAACACCATCAACACGATGGTGGACCAGCTCTCCGCGTTCGCCGACGAGGTCACCCGCGTCGCCCGCGAGGTCGGCACCGAGGGCAACCTCGGCGGCCAGGCCACCGTCCGCGGCGTCTCCGGTACCTGGAAGGACCTGACCGACAACGTCAACGTGATGGCCTCCAACCTCACGGGCCAGGTGCGTTCCATCGCGCAGGTCGCCACCGCGGTGGCGCGCGGCGACCTCTCACAGAAGATCACCGTCGAGGCGAAGGGCGAGGTCGCCGCGCTCGCCGGTGTGATCAACACCATGGTGGACACCCTCTCGGCGTTCGCCGACGAGGTCACCCGCGTGGCCCGCGAGGTCGGCACCGAGGGCCAGCTCGGCGGGCAGGCGCGGGTCGCCAACGTCGCCGGCACCTGGAAGGACCTCACCGACAACGTCAACTCCATGGCGAACAACCTGACCGGCCAGGTGCGCAACATCGCCCTCGTCACCACGGCCGTCGCCAACGGCGACCTGTCGAAGAAGATCGACGTGGACGCGCGCGGCGAGATCCTGGAGCTGAAGACCACGATCAACACGATGGTCGACCAGCTCTCCTCGTTCGCCCGCGAGGTGACCCGCGTCGCCCGCGAGGTCGGCAGCGAGGGACGCCTGGGCGGCCAGGCCGAGGTCGAGGGCGTCTCCGGCACCTGGAAGCGCCTGACCGAGAACGTCAACGAGCTGGCCGGCAACCTGACCCGCCAGGTCCGCGCCATCGCCGAGGTCGCGAGCGCCGTCGCCGAGGGCGACCTCACCCGCTCCATCACCGTGGACGCCTCCGGCGAGGTCGCCGAGCTCAAGGACAACATCAACACCATGGTCGAGTCGCTCCGCGAGACGACCAGGGCCAACCAGGAACAGGACTGGCTGAAGTCCAACCTGGCGCGGATCTCCAGCCTCATGCAGGGGCACCGGGACCTCGCCATGGTGGCGGAGCTGGTGATGGACGAGCTGACCCCGCTGGTGTCCGCCCAGTACGGGGCCTTCTACCTCGCCGAGGAGACCCGCGGGGGCACCGAGCTGACCCTGGTCGGCTCCTACGGCCGCCCTGCCGACTTCACCGGCCACAGCCGCTTCAAGCTCGGCGAGTCCCTGGTCGGCCAGGCCGCGCGCAGCCGGCGGACGATCGCCGCCGACCACGTGCCCAGCGGCTACGTCAGCATCTCCTCCGGTCTCGGGCAGTGCGCGCCCAACAGCCTCGTGGTGCTGCCCATCGTCGTCGAGGAACAGGTCCTCGGCGTGATCGAACTGGGCTCCTTCACCCCCTTCACGGCGGTGCACCGCGACTTCCTCGAACAGCTGATGGAGACGCTCGGCGTCAACCTCAACACGATCGTCGCCAACGCGCGCACCGACGAGCTCCTGGACGAGTCGCAGCGGCTCACCTCCGAACTCCAGGCCCGGTCGGAGGAGTTGCAGGTGCAGCAGGACGAACTGCAGCGCTCCAACGCCGAACTGGAGGAGAAGGCCGCCCTGCTGGTCGCCCAGAACCGCGACATCGAGACCAAGAACCTGGAGATCGACCAGACGCGCCAGGAACTGGAGGCCCGGGCGCAGCAGTTGGCGCTGGCGTCCAAGTACAAGTCCGAATTCCTCGCCAACATGAGCCACGAGCTGCGCACCCCGCTGAACAGCCTGCTCATCCTGGCGCAGCTCCTGGCCCAGAACCCCACGCGCAACCTCACCGCGAAGCAGGTCGAGTACGCGGGCATCATCCACTCCGCCGGGTCCGACCTGCTCCAGCTCATCAACGACATCCTGGACCTGTCCAAGGTCGAGGCCGGCAAGATGGACGTCAACCTCGAACCGGTCGCCCTGCGGCAGCTCGTGGACTACGTGGAGGCCACCTTCCGGCCGCTGACCACGCAGAAGAACCTCGACTTCACCATCAGCACCGCTCCCGGCATCCCGACGGACCTGCTGACCGACGACTCGCGGCTGCGGCAGGTGCTGCGCAACCTGCTGTCCAACGCGGTCAAGTTCACCGACCGGGGCAGTGTCGAACTCCGCGTCGAGAAGGCCACCGACGCGGAGCTGCCGCCCTCCATGGGCCGCGTCGACGCGGTGCTGGCCTTCCGCGTCAAGGACACGGGCATCGGCATCGCCGAGCAGCACCTGGAGGCCATCTTCGGCGCCTTCCAGCAGGCCGACGGCACCACGAGCCGCAAGTACGGCGGCACCGGCCTCGGGCTCTCCATCAGCCGGGAGATCGCGCACCTGCTCGGCGGCGCGGTCACGGCCGAGAGCACACCGGGCCAGGGCAGCACCTTCACCCTGTACCTGCCGGTGGCGGGGGCGAGCCCGTACGCCGCCGCGCACGAACCGCTCGCGCCGGCCGCGCCGGGCCGTACCGTCGCCCTCGCCAGCAGCGGTCAGACGGCCGAGCGCCCGGCCCTCACGGCCCGGCCGAAGCGCCGGCTCCTCGTCGTCGAGGAACGCTCCCGCGGCCTGCTGTCCCTCGTGGCCGAGAACGCGGGCGCCGACGTCTCGGGCAACCAGGACCTGCCCCTGCGCACGGCCGACATCGAGATCATCACCGCCGTGGGCGCCCAGGAAGCGGCCGAGAGCCTGGCCGAGGGCCCGTTCCACTGCGTGGTCCTCGAACTGGACATGCCCGAGGACGAGGCCCTGCGCTTCCTCGCCGCCATGGACGGTGACGCCGCCGTCACGACCGTGCCGGTCCTCGCCCACAACAGCCGCCGCCTGGACCGCGCCCAGGAGAGACAACTGCAGTCCATGGCCAGCACCCGGCCGCTGGAGCTGATCAGCAGCCTGGACGAGCTGCGCGAGCGCATCGCCCTGCACCTGTCCGCCGAGAAGCCCGGGGACGCCCTGCCCCTGGTGCGCCCCGAGGAAGCGCGCAAGCAGCCGCCGCAGTCCGTCGACGGCAGCCTCGCGGGCCACACCGTGCTCGTGGTGGACGACGACGCGCGCAACCTGTACGCGATCAGCGGCATCCTGGAGATGCACGGCATGAAGGTCCTGCACGCCGACAACGGCCGCAAGGCCCTCGACATGCTCCGCGAGCACGCGGACATCGACCTGATCCTGATGGACGTGATGATGCCGGAGATGGACGGCTACGCCGCGACGTCCGCGATCCGGCAGGACCCGGCGCACGCCCATCTGCCCATCATCGCGGTGACGGCCAAGGCCATGCCCGGCGACCGGGAGAAGAGCCTGACCTCGGGGGCGAGCGACTACGTCACCAAGCCCGTGGACGCCAACGACCTGGTCGCCTGCATGGGGCGCTGGCTGGACACGGACCGGGGTCAGCGGCTGTGAGTACTCCTGACCTGCCGAAGGACCCCGCCGGGACCACCGGCCCCCGGCACCTGCCGACACCGGGCGATACGGAGACCGCCGGTCTGCCGCACCCCCGGGCGGGGGACCGCGCCGCGGAGGCCGCCGGCCCGCCGCGCCCGCCGGAGGACCCCGCGGGAGACGGCGACCTGCCCGTGCCCGCCGGGCAGGACCCGGGGGAGCTGTCCGTCCCGGAGCCCCCGGCACCGGAGCCGTCCGCCGAGCCGGCGGACGTCGTACCGGCGGACGGCCCGCCGGTTCCCGCGGCCGGGACCCGGGACACCTCCGGCCTGGGCCGCCTGGCCGCCACCGTGGAGCGGCTGCACGCCGAGATCCGCGCCGCGCAGGCGGCCGCCGACGGCCGCGCCCTGATCGAGCTCGCCAAGGGCGTGCTCATCGAGCGGCTCCAGTGCGGCCCGACCGCGGCCGCGCAGCAACTGGCCGGCCTGGCCGCCGAGTCCGGCGTCTCGGAACTGGAGCTGGCGGCCGACATCATCAACCAGGCGGCCCACGACCAGGTCGCCGAGGTCACCGAGGAGTTCGTCCGCAGGACCAGCGGCGACGCGGGCGCCCCGGCGGACGACACCCCGATCGGCGTGCGCCTGCGCACCGCCGAGAGCGGCGCGCTGGCCTCACGGGACACCCAGGCGGTCGCCGAGTCCCTCCTCGAGCACGCCCTGGAGCCCCTGGGAGCCGTGGCCGTCGCGGTCTGGACGGCCGGCCCCGACGCCTCGCTGACCCTGGCCGGACACGCGGGCTTCCCGCCGGACGAGGCCGCGCGCTGGCACTACGTTCCACCGGGCGTGTCCACCCTGGCCCGCCAGGCCCTCGGCGAACGCCAGGCCGTACGGGTCACGTCGCTGGCCTCGGCGGCGCTGCCGTCCATCGGCGGTGCGCTGCACCGCGACGGCGGCCGGGTGGCGGTGCCCGCCGGCACGGGCGGCCGCATCCACGGCATCCTCGAGATCTGCTGGGCCGAGCCCCTGGAGCCGCAGCCACCGCAGATCATGCGCCAGATCGACGCCCTGGCGGAGCTGTGCGCGCACACCCTCGACAACCGCCCCGCGCCGGGGGCCTCGCTCGCGGCGCGGACCTGGTCGGCCGAGCCGGCCGACTCCGAGCTGGTGAACCTGGCGGAGGGGCTCTACGACCCCGCCCTGGTGCTCACCCCGTTCGTCAGGGCCGACGGGGAACTCGCCGACTTCCGCATCCACCACGTCAACAGCTACTTCGTCGACCCCGCGGGGCGCCCCCGCAGTGCCGTCGCCGGGGCGATGCTGCTGGAGGCGTACCCCATGGCGGTCGGCGGCGGCGACCTCTTCGACAAGATCGCGCACGTCTACGCGACCGGGGAGCCGTTCCGCGCCCGGCGCTTCACCCTCACCTCCCTGGTCGGCCAGGTGCCCCTGGACACCACCGCCGACATCAGCGTCAGCCGCCACGGCAGCAGCGTCCTGCTCATCTGGCGCGTCGAGGACGAGACGGCACGCCTGGCCAACCTCCTGCAGCACGCCCAACGCCTCGGCCAGATAGGGGGATTCGAGGAGAACACCGTCACGGGCGAGATCGTCTGGAACGACCAGCTCTTCGACCTCTACGGCAGCCCCCGCCACACCAGCCCCGTACCGCTGGAGGCACTGACGTCGCACACGCACCCGGACGACGCCGCCACCGTCCGCCGCTTCCTGCGCACCGTGCTGCACCACCGCCGTCCGGCCTCGGCGGCCTTCCGCCTGGCACGGCCCGACGGCGTCACCCGGCACATGCGCGTCATCGCCGAGCCCGTCCTCGACGCCGAGCACAAGCTCCAGGCCGTACGCGGCGCCTACCAGGACATCTCCGCGCAGCACTGGACGGAGGTCGCGCTGGCCGCGACCCGCGACCAGCTGGCCCACACCGAGCAGCAGGCCGTCGAGCGCAACCGTCTGACCCTGCAGCTCCAGCACGCCATCATGCCGCCCGCGCAGGCCCCGCTGGACAGCGCCGACCTGCGGGTCGCCGTGCGCTACCGCCCGGCGGAGTCCGAGTCCATGGTCGGCGGTGACTGGTACGACGCCGTCGTCCTGCCCTCGCAGCAGATCCTGCTGTGCGTGGGCGACGTCGCCGGGCACGGCATCGAGGCCGCCACCAGCATGGTGGTGCTGCGCAACGCCATGCGCGGCCTGGCCGTCACCGGCGCGGGCCCGGCCCAACTCCTCTCCTGGCTGAACACCGTGGCGCACTACCTGACCGACCGCGTCACCGCCACGGCCGTCTGCGGACTGTACGACCCGGCGCGGCGCACGCTGCGCTGGGCGCGGGCGGGCCACCTGCCGCCCGTCCTGATCCGGGGACAGCGGGCGACGGAGCTCCGGGCCGTCAGCGGCATCCTCCTCGGCGCCGTCTCCGAGGCCGCCTACGAGGAGGAGGAGCTGGTCATGGAGCCCGACGACATCCTGCTGATGTACACCGACGGCCTGGTGGAACGCAGGGGGGAGTCGGTGGAGGACTCCCTGGCCCAACTCCTCACCACGGCCCGGCTGCCGACCACCACGCTGGAGCAGCGCCTCGAAGGCCTCCTCACCCACAGCAAGTCCGACACCGACGACGACACCTGTCTGATCGGCATCCAGGTCATGTGACGCCCGGCCGCCGGTGTCCCGCCGTACGCGACGGCGGGACACCGGCGGCCGGACCGCGGCCGTCGGCCGCCAGGTCAGACGGTGGGCCGCGTGTCGCCGCCGGGGCGCTCGGAAAGGGCGATCCTGGCCGTGATGCGCTTGCCGACCGGCTCCTGCTCCACGAAGAGGCTCTCGGCGACGGCCTTGACGATCTCCAGGCCGTGCTGGCCGATCCTGCCGGGATCGACGGCCCGGGCCGAAGGGACGGCCGGGTCGCTGTCCCACACCACGACGTCCACGGCCCGGGCGGTGAGGCGCAGCTCCATCAGGACGGGGCCGGGGGCGTACTTGTACGCGTTGGTCACCAACTCGCTGACCACCAACGGGACGAGGTCCCTGGCGCGTGACGATATGGGCAGGCGGTGGGTGGCGCTCGCCTCGTCGAGGAAGGCGGTGGCGCGATGGCGGGCGCTCGCGATGCACCCGTCGTCGCCGGCCAGGGCGAGCCCGGCACGCATCAATTGCTCATCGGTCGCCGTACAGCCTTGCGCTTCGGCACGCGATCCCATCGGCTTCGCCCCCACTCCCCGTTCACGTGCCCCCTGTTACCCCACACGCCGCCACACATGCGCCGTGACGTACCTCACTGTTCCATGTCCCTTCCCGGCAGCGACAGGAGCACCACAGGGACGGGAGAGGCGTACGACGCCTCCCCGCCGGTGTCCCGCAGTGTCCCCGTGGTCGCTCGCAAGCGCCTCGAGCGGGTCGGGATCGAGCCCGGCCCGGCTCGCTCGCGCTCCCCTCCCGTACGGAGCTTCACCACGGCGGCGGCACGCGGACGCGCCCCCGGACGCGCCTGGAGGCCGCCTCCGCCGCCAGGCGGCGGGGACACTGATATGACTGGTGCATGCAGGAAGAGACCGCACGCGCAGCGATCGACATGTTCATCTCCGCGTTCAACACCTCGGACGACAGCTATGTCCCGGCGCTGCTCTCCCAGGCCCTGACCTCGGACGTGGTCTTCTGGGGACCGTTGGGCCGCAGCGAGGGCGTCGAGGCGGTCGAGCGATTCGTACGGGACATCCGGCGCCACCCGGCGGGGACCGGCACGATGGCGCGCTGCTCGGCGGTGGACATGCCGGACGAGTGGGCGCGGTACCGGTGGACCTTCACCACTCCGGACGACGGCCCCCGCCTGACGGGGACGGACGTCGTCCACCTGCGGCGGAACCTCATCGACCAGATCATCGTCTTCGCGGGAGAGATCGAGCCGTCCGCTGCCTGAACCGGCCTCGCTCTTCGGTGGTCTCCACCCCGCCCGGTACCGGGTGCGGCGGGCGGCCGACCGGGGTGCCCGGAGGCCGCCGCGCACGCCCGCGCCGCCGCGCGTGTGCCCGTGCCGCCGCGCTACAGCAGCCCTCCGAGCGGCAGGACGCGCTCGCTGAGCCGTCCGCACAACCGGCCCGCCGAGATCTCGGCCTCGGCGAACCAGTCGGCGGCCAGCAGGAGTTCGACCTGCTCGGTGACCCGGTCGGGCGGCAGGGCGCAGAACGCGGCCACTCGGTCCAGGTCGAGCCCGCCGTCGTCGGCGTGGCCGAGGCGGCCGTCGAAGCCGGTGTGGGCGGCGGTGTAGAGGGCGATGAGCCGGGTGGCGGGACCGCCCTTCTTCTTGCGGATCTTCCGGTCGCCCACGACCTTCTGGGCCCAGCCGGAGAGCCTCGCGCGGGTGGTCTTGCCGAAGCCGAACGGGCGGGGCCGGTCGGGCAGCAGCGCGGGAACGGTGATGAGTGTGGGGTCCTCGGGCCGTGAGTCCAGCGCGTCGGCGACGTCATCGGGCAGCCGCAGCCAGTCGGCCTCGACCAACTGCTCGAGGACCCGCTCGGCGTCCTTGTGGAGCCAGCCGGACAGGTCCTGGCCGGTGACGTTCCCGGTGCCGGCGCGTGCGGCCCGCAGCGTGAGCATGAGCACCGCGAGGCGCGCCTCGGGCCCCGGGCACGGGGTGTGCGCGGCGACGTGGTCAAGCACTGCGCGGGCGTGCGCCGCCTGGGTGCGGGTCAGGAGCCGCTCCACCACGGGCACGCCGTCCGGCGCGTCGGCGGGCTGGCCGGTGCGGTTCTCGTGCATCTCCCGCGTGGTTTCGGCCGCCTTCTCGGCGCGCTCCGCCTCCTCGCGCAGGGTGTCGTCGCCGCTCACGTCGGCCCAGAGGGCGAACGCGCGGGCCTTGCGTTCGTGGAGGGCGGCGAGGAGGGCGAGGTCGGGTTCGGGGCGCTTCTGGTAGGCGCGGAACGCGTCGCCGAGCTCGGTGAGTTCCCGGCGCAGGGCCTCGGGTTCGAGGTCGTCGGGCACGAGGCGCTGCGCGATCTTCCCCCGTCGCTTCGGCCGCCGGGCCGGAGAGGCCGATGAGACGGCGCGGGCCTGGGGGACCCGGGCCGGAGCACCGGCGGGGGCGGGGACGGTGCCGGTGGGGGAGGCGCCGCAGTCGGAGAACAGCGCCGCCATGCCACCCGCCGCTCCGTTCCCCGGTGCCGCCTGCTCCTCGGGCTTGCGCGCCGCCCGGTCCGCCGCGGCGTGGCCGCCGCGGGACGGGGGCGGGGCGGTGTCCAGGACGCGGCAGTCGGCGGTGGCGGCCGCGCAGCGCGCGCACGTCTCCGCGACGCGCCACAGCCGTCCGGCCCGGTCCGCGTACACGGTCAGCACCACGGGCCCGCCGCACCGCCCCGCCGGCGGGCGCGCCCCGCCGGAGCCGGGGGAGTGCCACGCGCAGTCGACGGCGCGGCAGGCGCACCAGGCGTCGCCCCGCGGCCCGCCTTCCTCGCGGACGCGCGCCAGATGCGCGTTCACGTGCGCGATCGCGGCCTTCCGGGCCGCCGCGGCACCGTCGGGGAAGTGCTGGTCGGCGCAGGCCGGACGGGAGCAGGACAGTCTCACCGCACCGGCGGCGAGGCGGCCGTGGGGGTCCAGGCGCACCGTCCACACCCGTCCTGCGACGCGCTCGGTCTCCTGCGTGCCAGTCTCCACCGCCATGGTGCGTCCTTCCAGCGTCTCTTGACCCGTGCGTCACCGCGGGCGTCGCCCATCACCGTGACGCAGACCGTCCGGACCGGTGGCGCAGCCCCGGCCCGCTGTTCCCTGTTGGGTCATTGCATACATCGGGTCCCGCGGAAAGTGGGCCACATACTCGAACGCTGTACCCCAATCGGTGAACGCCACGTTCGAAATGAGGCGGAGTGCGCCCCCCCATCGGTACGCGGACACAAACCCCTCCCACCGGCGGTGCCGTTCACCGGGACGTGGGGCCACTGGCTCCGGCGAACGGCACCGGCGACGCTCACGTCGGGGGTGTGTACGCGGGGCACCGCCGGGCGGCCGGAGCGCCGGTGGGCACGGAGGCTGATCGAACGACGTGGCCGATGGTGAGGCATGTACCGGCACACCACGGGATACATGCAGCTCATGAGCTTGCTGGCACAGATTCATCGGGCGGACCGGCGGCTGACCCAGCGGGTCGCCGCCGGTGCCTCGCCCCGCGTGCACCGCGCGCTGTCGGCCGTGGAGGAGATGGCGGAGGGCACCAAGCTGTGGTGCGGTGCCGCCGTGGTGATGGCCTGGACGGGCGGTCGCCGCGGGCGTACGGCCGCCGTGGCGGGCCTGGCCTCGGTGGCCGTCGCCCAGCTCGTCTCCAACGGCGTGTGCAAGCAGCTCGTCGACCGCCGCCGGCCGCCCAAGGACTGGATCCCCCACGACGAGGTCGACGACCGCCCCGACTCCCCCTCCTTCCCCTCCGGGCACACCGCGGCCGCCGTCGCCTTCACCGCCGCCGTCGTCCCGACCTGGCCGCTGCCCGGGGGCCTGTGCGCGATCCCCGCCGCCATGGTGGCCGTCGAACGCGTCCAGTCCGGCGCCCACTACCCCAGCGACGTCACCGCCGGTGCCGTCCTCGGCCTCGCCAGCGCCTGGTTCACGCGCCGCGTCCCCCGCCTCGTCCTGCGCCTGTGGCTCTAGTGTCCAGGGACGGTCTCCCGGCGTGGGCACCGCCAGGAGGAGCGGCCGTACCGCAGCGCCCGTCGGGCGGCACGGGCCGCCGCCTCGCGTACGCCGTGAGCCGCCGGGGTACCCGTCACGCGACAGGCAGCCCTGCGCCACGGGGCACCCGGGCCGGACAGCCGGAGGCGGACCATGAGTGACCAGAACTGGCCGGTGGCGCTGATCGTGGTCGTGGCGCTGGTGCTCGTGGTGGCGGCAGGCGTCGCGCTCGTGCTGTTCCTGCGGCTCCTGCGTGCCCGGCGCCTGCTGCGCGACGCGGGTATCCCGGTGGAGAACAAGCTGGCCTTCTGGGGCGCCCTGATCTATGTGATCTCCCCGGTGGACCTGCTCCCGGACCCCGTCTACCTGGACGACATCGGCGTCCTGCTGCTCGCCCTGCGCTCCCTGCACACGGCGGCGCTGCGCGCGGGCCGGCCCGGCCGGACCGCCTCGAAAGAGGCCTCCCCGCCGGGTCGGGGCTAGGGCGTTTCCTTCGGATCACCGCGCGGACCAGATGAAGATGGCGGCGAGGTGGAGTCCGGCCAGGTAGATGGTC
>NZ_JASCXL010000065.1:0-54905 GCF_030010595.1 Streptomyces sp. CC224B
CCCCCCCCCCCCCCCCCCCCCCCCCCCCCCCCCCCCCCCCCCCCCCCCCCCCCCCCCCCCCGCCCCCCCCCCCCCGCGCCCCCCCCCCCCCCCCCCCCCCGGGGCCGGCGGGGGCGGCGCCCCCGGGGGCCCCCCCGGCGCCGGGGCGGCGGGCCGGGCGGACGGAGGTGCCCCACTCCCCTGCCCGCCGCCCGCCCCGCTCCTGTCCGAGGCCCGTGCCGCCGCGGTCCCAGAGAAGAGGAAGATCCCGTGTCCAGCCCGCTCCCGGTCCCCGCGGCCTCCCTTCCGGTCCCCGGGGCCTCCGCACCGACGGCGCACCGGGTGCGGGTGACCGTCACCGCCCCCGATCCGCTCAGCCGCGAGGGAGCCGTCAGCCTGTTGCGCCGGCGCCCGGAGGTCGAGCTGTACGAGGGCCCCGGGCCCGCCACGGTCGCCCTGCTCATCGAGGACGCGCTCGACGAGTCCGCGCTCGCCCGGCTCCGGCGCACCGTGCGCGGCGGGGACACACGGGTGGTGCTGGTCGTGGGCGCGGTCCGCGAGCACGAGCTCCTGGACGTCATCGAGTGCGGCGTCGGCGCCATCGTCTGGCGCCGCGAGGCCACCACGCACCGCCTGGTGCGGGCCGTCCTGACCGCCGCCGGGGGCGGCGGCGACCTGCCCGCCGACCTGCTGGGCCGGCTCCTCGGCCAGGTGGGCCGCCTGCACCGCGGCGGCGCCGGCCGCCCGGGGTTCCTGCCGGGGCTCACGCCGCGCGAGGTGGACGTGGTGCGGCTGGTGGCCGACGGGCTCGACACGTCGGAGATCGCCTGCAAGCTGTCGTACTCCGAACGCACCGTCAAGAACGTGATGCACGGCCTCACCACGCGTCTGCACCTGCGCAACCGGTCGCACGCGGTGGCCTACGCCCTGCGCGAGGGCTACATCTGACCGGCCGGAGTTCCGCGACGGCCCCTGGGCGCACAGCACGGAAGCTGCCTCCGCCCCGCTCCCGGTCCCCGTACGCCCTCGCCCAGCAGCCCAGAAGGACGGCGAACCCATGAGTCCCAGGCAAGGCCGATCCCTGGCCGCGCACAACTTCGGCCTCCAGATCGACGGCGTGCTGGTCGAGTACCTCTCCGAGGTCAGCGGCCTCACCATCGAGCAGGACGTCGTCGTCAGCCCGCGGAACACCGCCCAGGGCCGGATGGATCTCACCGTCCTGCCGGGTGTGCAGAGGAACGGGCAGTGCACCGTGGTACGCGGCGTGACGCAGTCGGCCTCGTTCACGCGGTGGATCAACGACTCCGTCAACGGCCGCACGGGCACGGCCCGCAAGCACGCCTCCATCGTCCTGATGGACCACGAGGACAACCCCGTGCGGTGGTACCACCTGCGCAACGCCTGGTGCAGCAGGATCGACGTCGGCACCCCGCAGGCCGGTGAGGGCGCCGTGCTCACCGAGACCGTGACCATCGTCTTCGAGGAACTCGTCATCGAGTGAGGCGCCGCGCGACCGCCCCGCGCGACCGCGTCCGGCGACCGCGTCGGGCGACCGCAGGCGCGTGCACGTCGACAGCCGCGGCCGCGTTCACGTCGGCGGCACCGGCCGTGTTCCCGGCGGCCACCACACCCTCGTCGACGGCCTCTACTGTGTTCCCGGCGGTGTCGGCCGCGGCTGTGCCCGCGCCGCCGGAAACACCTCGATCGGGTACGCCTGGTGACGCGAACGACCCCGACAGCTCCCGCCGGTTCGTGGGGGGCCGCGGGGCTTCGGGGCCGGGCGGAGCCACCGGGCGTACCTCGGCCGCGGGTCCCGGCAACCGGCCGGGCCCCGCGGCCTCCACGACCGTCGCGCGCACTCCCCCGGGCCCCGGCGCGGGCGTCCCCGAGCGGGCCCGTGCCGACCTCCGGCGGGTGTGCCGCCCCGGCGTCCGCCTCGCGGTGACCGAGCCGTGCATCGCGGCCGCGGGCCTCTTCGCCGGGGGTCCGCGGGCTGTTCGAGCCGGTGCCCGGGTGCGGGAACAAGCCGCGCCGGGCGGAGGACACGCGCGCCCTGGGTCAGCTCCGGGGCGCCCTCCCCGGCGCCGCGGTGCCCCTCCGCTTCGGCGTCCGCCGCGGAAGCCGAAGCGGAGGGGCACCGCACCGGCCAGGCCACTTCGGCCGGGAAGCCGGGCCGGGCGCGGCGCCGTGCCGAGGTCCGGGTTCGGGCACACGCGCGTCCCGGGGCGTGGCCGAGGACGGGAATCCGCTTTTCGGCAAAGGGAAAAACCGGCCACGCTCACAGCCGAGGCGTGGTTGACGTATCGTGATCGTTCCGTTGTCATGTCGACGGGACTTTGTCACTCGGGCGCCCCATCGCACGACTCGTCCGGAACACGGGCCGAACGCCGCGCTCTCGATGCCGCGGCAGTCGCACCGACGACAGCACCTCTTTCTCCGCTCCCTGAACCTGTGCCAAAGTCCTGTGCGGCACCACTCCGGAGTCGACCGCGAACCGGCGGGGTAATCAAATCCATTGCCGGTACAGGCGAGTTGTCGCTCTTTCTTTCCCGGAGCAGGCGAAAGCACGGGCACGTTGCAGCAATTCGCGCGTCAGCAGCGGGGCGGATCCGATCCATCCACGGCGGGTCCGCGCATGCGACGAACAGGAGCAGACGCAGGTGATCCCTCTTTTTTCGGTGCGGCGTGGTGCGTGGTTCACGGAATGGCGCGCGGACGACGGTGCCCGGTCCGGGCGGACGCTGGAGCTGCGCCTGGGCGGTGCGCCGGAGGCGGAGGCGCTGGCCTCGGCGGTCCGGGACGTCACGGGCGCCGAGGACGGCGACGGTGTTGGGGCGGTGCGCCGCGCGGCGGACGGCCACGCGGTGCGGCTCGCCGTCCCGCAGCCCGGCCACGGGCGCCTCGCCCCGCTGGTACGGGACCTGGAGGCCGCCTACGCCGGGCGGCTGCGGGGCGGGCGGACGCCGGGACACCCCGACGCGACCGAGCCGACGGGCCTCGCCGACGCGGCCGAGCCGACGCGCCTGCCCCACGCGGCCCTCGGCACGGTGGAGTTCGTCCTGGACCACGGCCTGCTGCGCGCGGTCGAGGAGGCCGCCCGGGCGTCCGACGTCACGGCTCCCGTGGTCCTGCGGGCGGCGTTCGCGGTGCTGTCGCGACGGCTCGGCGGCGGTGCGGGCCTGGCGCTGGGGCTGCCGGTCGCGGGGTGCCCCGCCGGGGCCAGGGAGTCCGGCGCGTCCGGGAAGCCCAGTGCGTCCGAGGAGCCCGGCGCGTCCCTCGTGCACCTGCTCTCCGGGGCCCCGGCGGTCCCGGCGGACCTGTGGCGGGGCGACCCGTCGTTCGCCGCCCTGGCGCGGTGGCTGTACGACCGGGAGGCGGACGCGGACGGCGGCGCCCTGCCGTTCGCGCTGTACGAGGCACGGGACGGGCTGGGCGGCGGCGGGGCCGTCGCGGTACTCCAGTACGACGGGACCGTGGGCGGGCACGGGGCGGCGACGTCCCTGGCGCGGCGGTTCGTGCGGGTGGTGCGCCAGGTCGCGGCCGAACCCGGGCGCCGGGTCGGCACGGTGGACGTGCCCCTGACGCCGGTGGAGCCGCACGACCTGGCGGCGTGGGAGCGGCGGTATCCGGGCCTCGCGGAGGTCTGGCCGCTCACGCCCCTGCAGGCGGGGCTGCTGTTCCACGCGCGGCTCGGCGATTCCTCGCGGGACGCCTATCTCATGCAGTTCGTCATTCATCTGCGCGGCCGCGTCGAAAGCGAACGCATGCGGGCGGCCGGCCAGGCCCTGCTCGACCGGTACGCGAATCTACGCGTGGCTTTCGCGGCGCGTTCCGACGGAGATCCGGCACAAGTCGTGGTGGCGGGCGCGAAGCTGCCCTGGCGCTCCGTCGACCTGGTGACGGAAAGCGCCGGAATGCCTGCCGACGAAGGTTTCCGGGCGCTGGCGGCCGCCGAATTGAGCACGCCTTTCGACGTGGAAGTCCCGCCGTTGCTGCGGATGCTGCTCGTACGGACGGAAAAAGAGCGGTACGAGCTGGTCGTGACGGCTCATCACGTCCTTTTCGACGGGCTTTCGCTGCCGTTTCTGGTCAAGGATCTCCAACGGTTCTACGGGGCGCGCGGTGACGGTTCCGCGGTGCCGAGGAGGCCCGCGTACCGGGATTTCCTGGTGTGGCTGGTGGGGCAGGACCGCGACGCCGCCGCCCGGCGGTGGGCCGAGGAACTGGCGGGGGTCACGGGGCCGACGCTCTTGGCCCCGGCCCTCGACACGGGGCCCGGAGCCCAGGCCCTCGACACGGAGCCCGAGGCCCCGTCAGGCCCCGGAACCCCCGCACCCGATCCCCCCGCCCCCGACCGCCCCGCCGCCCCGGTCGCGGACACCGGCGAAGCCGACGTCGCCCTGTCCGCCGCGACCGCGCGGGCCCTGGCCCGGCGGGCCGAGGAGCTCGGCGTCACCCTGGACACCGTGGTGCGGGGCGCCTGGGCGCTGCTCCTGGGCGGCCTGACCGGGCGACGCGACGTGGTCTTCGGCACGACCGTGCCCGGACGGCCCGAGGCGGTGCCCGGCGCGGCCGCTATGGCCGGGCTCTTCGTCAACACGCTCCCGGTACGGGTGCGCCTGGCGCCCACGGACACCGTGGGGGACGTGCTGCGCGGCCTGGAGGAGCGGCAGCGCGCCCTCCCCGGCCACGCCTGCGGCCTCGCCGACATCCAGCGGGCCACGGGTACGGGCCCGCTGTTCGACACCCTGGTGACGTCCGAGACGTACACCGTGGAGCCGGGGGGCGAGGGTGACGACGGTGTCGAGGTCACCGGGGTGCGGGCCGGTGCCGGGACGCACTACCCGCTGACGGTGGCCGTCACCCCCGGGCCGCGCCCGCGCGTGGTGCTCCAGTACCGGCGCCCTTACGTCGGCCGCCGCGCCGCCCGGGCCGTCGCCGACCGCCTCGCGCGCGTGCTCCGGCAGGTCGCCGACGACCCCGCGGCGACCGTCGCCCGCCTCGACCTGCTCACGCCCACCGAGCGGGCGGACCTCCTGACCGGGCACGACGACACCGATCCGGTCACACCGGACACCCTGCCCGGGCTCTTCGCGCGGCACGCCGCCGCGGCTCCCGACGCGGTGACACTCGAGTACGGCACCGAGTCCTGGACGTACGCGCGGGTGGAGGCGCGCGCCAACCGGATGGCGCGCGAGCTGCTCCGGCGCGGCGTGACGGCCGAGACGGTGGTGGCGGTGTCGCTGCGGCGCTCGCCCGACCTGGTGGTGACGCTGCTCGCCGTGATGAAGGCGGGCGGCACCTACCTGCCCGTCGACGCCACCTATCCCCCGGACCGGATCGCCTACCTGCTGGCGGACTCCGGCGCCCTGCTCGTGGTGGCGGACGAGGCGACGGCAGCGCGCCTGCCCGACGCGGGCGTGCCCGTGCTGCGGTGGGACGATCCGCGGACCGCCGCGGCGGTGGGGCGCCTCGACGACCGGCCGGTCACCGACGACGAGCGCGGCGGGCCGCTGTCCGTCGCGCACACCGCGTACGTCATCTACACCTCGGGATCGACCGGCCGGCCGAAGGGGGTGGCCGTCACGCACTCCGGCGTGGCCGCGCTCGTCGCCTCGCAGCGGCGGCGGCTCGGCCTCTCGGCCGCCTCACGCGTGCTGCAGTTCGCGTCGCCGAGCTTCGACGTCTCGGTCTACGAGGTGTGCATGGCGCTGCTCACCGACGCCACGCTGGTCCTCGTCCCGGAGGACGAACTGGCCCCCGGTCCCCCGCTGACCGGGACGGTCGCCGCGCACCGCGTCACGCACGTCTTCCTGCCACCCGCGGTGCTCGGCGCGCTGCCGGCGGACTCGCTGCCCGCGGTCGCCTCGCTGGCGGTCGGCGGCGACGCGGCCACGCCCGAGCTCGTGACCGCGTGGGCCGGGGGCCGGGACCTGGTCAACGCCTACGGGCCGACCGAGACCACCGCCATCGTGACCTTCAGCGACCCGCTCGTCCCCGACGGCCGCACCCCGCCCATCGGCCGCCCCGTCGCCTACACCCGCCTGTACGTGCTCGACGACGCGCTGCGCCCCGTGCCGCCAGGGGCGGTGGGCGAGCTGTACGTGGCGGGCGCGTCCCTGGCACGCGGCTACCTCGGCCGTCCGGGGCCGACCTCGGACCGCTTCGTCGCCTGTCCGTACGGCGCGCCCGGGGACCGCATGTACCGCACCGGGGACGTCGTCACCCGCCGCCGCGACGGCCAGCTCGTCTTCCACGGGCGGGCCGACGACCAGGTCCAGATCCGCGGCTTCCGCGTCGAACCCGGCGAGGTCCAGGCCGCGTTGAGCGCCCACCCGGGGGTGGCGCGGGCAGTGGTCGTCGCCGACGAGCGGGACGGCGACCGGCGCCTGGTGGCCTACGTGGTGCCTGCGGCGGGCTCGGCCGCGCCGCCCGCCGGGGAGCTGCGGGCCTTCGTGGCCGAGCGGCTGCCCGCGTACATGGTGCCGTCGGCGGTCGTCCCCCTCGCCGCGGTCCCGCTGAGCCCCAACGGGAAGCTGGACCGGCGCGCCCTGCCCGCGCCCGGCCGCGGCGGCGCGGCGGAGGGAGGGCGGGCGCCGCGCACGGCCCGGGAGCGGGCCCTGTGCGCGCTGTTCGCGGAGGTGCTCGGCGTCGAGCGCGTGGGCATCGACGACGGCTTCTTCGACCTCGGCGGGCACTCCCTGCTGGCCACCCGCCTGGTCAACCGGATCCGGGCCGACCTGGGCGTGGACGTCCCGATCCGGGAGGTGTTCACGACGCCGACGGTGGCGCGCCTCGCGCGGTACGTGGGCGCGCGGGCCCGGTCGTCGCGTCCCGCGCTGCGGCGGGCCGGCGCCCGGCCCGCGCGGGTGCCGCTGTCGTTCGCCCAGCACCGCCTGTGGTTCCTGCACCGCTACGAGGGCCCTTCGGCGACGTACAACCTGTCGTACGTCCTGCCGCTGAGCGGGGACCTGGACGTGTCCGCGCTCGCGGCGGCGGTGCGGGACGTGGTGGCCCGGCACGAGAGCCTGCGCACGCTGTTCGTCGCGGACGAGAGGGGCGTCGCCGCGCAGGTCGTCGTGGAGGAGGACGAGGTCGACCTGGAGGTGCCGGTGCGCGAGGTCGCGCCGGACGCGGTGGACGCCGCCGTGGCGGAGGAGGTCGCGTACCGGTTCGACCTGGCGGCGGAACTCCCGGTGCGAGCGTGCCTGTTGCGCCGCGGCCCGGACGAGCACGTGCTGGTCCTGCTGCTGCACCACATCGCCGCCGACGGCGAGTCCATGGGCCCCTTGGCCCGCGGCCTGGCCACCGCGTACACCGCCCGCCGGCAGGGCCACGCACCCCGGTGGCCCGAACCCGGCATCACGTACGCGGACTACACCCTCTGGCAACGCGAGCTGCTCGGCGACGAGGACGACCCCGACAGCCTCCTCACCAGGCAACTCGCGTATTGGCAGGCCGAGTTGGCCGGTGTCCCGCAGCCGCTGCGGCTGCCCGCCGACCGGCCGCGTCCGCCGGTGGCGAGCCACCGGGGCGACACCGTCGCGTTCGCCCTCGACGGCGACGTCCTGGCCGCCGTCGAGGAGGTCGCGCGAGCGCAGGGCGCCACCGTGCCGATGGTGCTCCAGTCGGCCCTCGCGGTGCTGCTGCACCTCATGGGCGGCGGCGACGACCTCACCCTCGGGGTGCCCATCGCGGGACGGACCGACGAGGGCCTCGCGGATCTGGTGGGGTTCCTCGTCAACACCTGGGTGCTGCGCGCGGACCTGTCGGGCGACCCGTCGTTCGAGGACGTGGTGCGCCAGGTACGGGACAAGGCCGTCACCGCGTACGACCACCAGGACCTGCCCTTCGAACGGCTCGTCGAGGCCCTGAACCCGCGCCGGTCCCCCGCCCACCACCCGCTGTTCCAGGTGATGTTCGCCTGGCGCACCACGGACCACGAGGTCTTCGACGTGCCGGGGCTGCGGTCGGCCTTCGCGCTGGCGCCCACCCGGACCGCGAAGTTCGACCTCACGTTCGCGCTCGACGCCACGCCGGGGCGCGGCGTCGCGGGCCGTCTGGAGTACGCCACCGACCTGTTCGACCGGTCCACCGCCGAGGCGCTGGCGGCCCGCTTCACGCGTCTCGTACGGCAGTTGGCGGCCGAGCCGCGCGTGCGGCTGCGGGCGGTGGACCCGCTGGGGCCCCGGGAGCGGGAGCGGCTGCTGCGTGCCTTCAACGACACGGACGTGCGCACGCCCGACCTGACGGTTCCCGCGCTCTTCGCGCGGCGGGTGGCCGCCGCGCCGGACGCCGTCGCGGTGGTGTGCGGCGACACCTCCCTGACCTACCGCGAGCTGGACGCGCGGGCCGGCCGCCTCGCACGCGAGCTGGTGCGGCGCGGGGCGGGCCCGGACACCCTGGTGGCCGTCGCGCTGCCGCGCTCGGCCGAGCTCGTCGTGGCACTGCTTGCCGTCGTGCGGGCGGGGGCGGCCTACGTACCGGTGGACCCCCGGTATCCGAGCGCCCGCCTGGGCCTGGTCCTCGCGGACGCGGACCCCCGCCTTGTGGTCACGGACGCGGCGACGCGGCACGTCCTACCCAACACCCTTGGTGCCCCCGGCGCCCCTGACGCTCCCGGCACCCCTGACGCCATGGGCGGGCTGCTGCTCCTGGACGAGCTGGACCTCGGCACCGGCCCCGGCGCGGAGCCTCCGGCCGCGCTGTCGCCGCAGCACCTGGCCTACGTGATGCACACCTCCGGCTCCACCGGCGTCCCGAAGGGCGTCGGCGTCACGCACCGCGGCGTGGTGCGGCTCGCCCTCGACCGCGTGTACGCGGGCACCGGCCACGAGCGCGTCCTGATGCACTCGACGCAGGCCTTCGACGCCGCCACGTACGAGCTGTGGGTGCCGCTCCTGACCGGCGGCACGGTCGTCGTGGCCCCCGCCGGACCCGTGGACCCGGCGGCGCTCGCGGCGGTGGTCGCCGAGCACCGGGTGACCGGGCTCCTGGTGACGGCGGGCCTGTTCCGGGTGGTGGCCGAGGAGCTGCCGGAGGCGTTCAGGGGCGTCCGCGAGGTGTGGGCCGGCGGCGACGTGGTGCCCCCGGCCGCGGTGGAGCGCGTCCTGGCCGCCTGCCCCGGCACCGCCGTCGTCGACGCCTACGGCCCGACGGAGGCCACCGTGGCCGCCTCGGTGCACAGGATGGAGACGGCGGCCGACGTCGGCGCCGTCGTCCCGATCGGGCGTCCGCTCGACAACACCCGCCTGTACGTCCTCGACGCGGCGCTGCGCCCGGTCCCGGCGGGCGCGCCCGGCGAGCTGTACATCGCGGGCGACCGGCTCGCGCGCGGCTACCTGGGCCGCGGCGCCCTGACCGCGGAGCGCTTCGTCGCCTGCCCGTTCGCCGGGCCCGGGGAGCGCATGTACCGCACCGGCGACCTCGTGACCTGGACGGCCGACGGCCGCCTCCTCTACCAGGGCCGCGGCGACAGCCAGGTGAAGGTGCGCGGCTTCCGGATCGAGCCGGGCGAGGTCGAGGCCGCGCTGACCGCGCACCCCGGCGTGGCGCAGGCCGTCGTGGTCGCCCTGGCGGGCCCGGACGGGGGCGGACGGCTCGCGGCGTACGTCGTCCGGGCCGGCGAGGGCGGCATCGCGGGCGTCGGCGACATCGACTTCCACGTCGGCGTGAGCGCGGCGGAGCTGCGCCGGTTCGTGGCGGACCGGCTGCCGGAGTTCATGGCCCCGGCGGCGTACGTGCTGCTCGACCGGCTGCCGCTGACGCCGAACGGCAAGCTGGACCGGGCGGCGCTGCCCGAGCCGGAGTTCACCGCCGGCGCGTACCGGGCGCCCGGGTCCCGGCGCGAGCGGATCCTCGCGGAGGTGTTCGCCGACGTGCTCGGTCTGGAGCGGGTCGGCGTCGACGACGACTTCTTCGCCGTCGGCGGGGACAGCATCCGTTCCATCCAGGTCGTCTCCCGCGCCCGGGCGCGGGGCGTGGAGGTCACCCCGCGCCAGGTCTTCCAGCACCGGACGGTGGCCGGCCTGGCCCGGCTCGCGCCCGCCGGGCCGGACGGCGGCGCGGGGCACGGGGCCTCCGGCGCGCTCGCCGAACTCGACGGCGGCGGGGTGGGGTTCGTGCCGCTGCCGCCCATCGCGCGGTACGTCCGCGCGCGCGGCGGCTCCCTGGACCGGTTCGCCATGTCGGTCCTGGTCGACCTGCCCGAGGGCATCGACCGGCCCGGGCTGCTCGCCACCCTGGACGCGGTGGTCGACCGGCACGACGTGCTGCGCTCGCGCCTGGTGACCGGCGGCGACGCGGGCGAGGGGCTGCTGGTGGGGCCGCCGGGCTCGGTGGACACCGGGGCGCTGCTGCACCGCGTGGACCGCGCCGGGCCCGCGGGCGCGGCGGACGCCGGGGCCGGGGAACCGGGTGCCGACGAGCGGTGGCGGCGCGTGGTAGCGGCGGAGCGGGAGGCGGCGGCGGACCTCCTCGATCCGGCGGCCGGGGTGATGGCGCGGTTCGTGTGGTTCGACCCGGGCCCCGCGGCGGGCGCGGGGCGGCTCCTGGTCGTGCTGCACCACCTGGTGGTGGACGGCGTGTCCTGGCGCGTGCTGCTGCCGGACCTCGCGGCGGCCTGGGCCGACGTGCGCGCGGGCCGGACGCCCGCGCTGCCCGCGGGAGGCACCTCGTACCGGCGGTGGGCGCACGCGCTCGTCGCGGAGGCGGACAGCGACCGCCGGGCGGCCGAGCTGCCCCGGTGGCTGGAGGCCGTGGACGGCCCCGACCCGGTGCTCGGCACCCGGCGGTTCGACCCGGCGGTGGACGTCAGGGCCACGGTGGACACGGTGCGCCTGCGGCTGCCCGCCGAGGTCACGCGCACGCTCCTGACCACGCTGCCCGCGGCCTTCCGCTGTGGGGTCAACGACGGTCTGCTCGCGGGGCTCGCCCTGGCGGTGGCCCGGCTGCGCCGGGCGCGGGGGGTCGACGAGCCCTCGCTCCTGCTGGCCCTGGAAGGCCACGGCCGCGAGGAAGCGGCGGTGCCGGGCGCCGACCTGTCGCGTACGGTCGGCTGGTTCACCAGCATGTTCCCCGTGCGCCTGGACGTGTCCGGGTGCGACGTCGACGAGGCCTTCGCGGGCGGCGCCGCGGCCGGCCGCGCGGTCAAGGCCGTCAAGGAGCAGCTCCTGGCCGTGCCCGACGGCGGCATCGGCTACGGGCTCCTGCGCGAGCTGAACCCGCGCACCGCCGCCGTGCTGCGCCCGCACCCCACCGGGCAGATCGGCTTCAACTACCTGGGCCGGTTCTCCGCCGCCGACATGCCGGAGCGGCTGCGCGGCCTCGGCTTCACCCAGGTCGCCGAGGGGGGCGGGCCGAGGGCCGCGATGGGCGCGGAGATGCCCGCGCTCGCCGCGGTGCAGATCAACTCGATGGTCGTCGACACGCCGCACGGCCCGTGCCTGGACGCGGAGTTCGAGTTCGCCGCGGGCGCGGTGGACCGGCCGCGGGTGGCGGAGCTCGCGGAGCTGTGGGCCGCCGCCCTCGGCGGGCTCGCCCGCCACGCCGAAGGGCCCGGCGCGGGCGGGCTCACGCCCTCGGACGTGCCGCTGACGCCGGTGTGCCAGCGGGACCTCGAGGCCTGGGAGCGCCGGTACCCGGGGCTCTCCGCGGTGTGGCCGCTGACCCCGCTCCAGTCGGGTCTGCTGTTCCACACGCTGTACGCCGACGGCGAGCCGGACGCCTACCACGTGCAGTTCGTGCTCCATCTGCGCGGGCCCGTGGAGGCCGCCCGGATGCGGGCGGCCGGGCAGGCGCTCCTCGACCGGCACCCGAACCTGCGGACGGCCTTCGTCGCGGGGACCGACGGCGACCCCGTCCAGGTGGTGGTGGACGGGGTGGAACTGCCCTGGCGGGAGGTGGACCTGACGCGTCCGGCCGCTTCGGCTTCGGCTTCGGCTTCGGCGGAGGACGGCGGCACGGCGGGGGCCGGGCCGGGTGCCGCCCCTGAAGACCCCCGGCAGGACGCCGTCTTCGAGGCCCTGCTGGCCGACGACGTGCGGACGCCCTTCGCCGTGGCGGAGCCCCCGCTGCTGCGGATGGCGCTGGTGCGCCGCGCCCCGGAGCGGTCCGAGCTGGTCCTGACCGCGCACCACCTGCTGTTCGACGGCTGGTCGCTGCCGGTCCTCACCCAGGACCTGCTGCGGCTCTACGGAGCGGGCGGCGACGGTTCCGCGCTGCGGCGCGCGCCGCGGTACCAGGACTTCCTGGCGTGGCTGGCCGGGCAGGACCGGCAGGCCGCGGTCCGGGCGTGGGCCGAGGAGCTGTCGGGGGTGACGGAGCCGACGCTGCTGGCCCCGGTGGCGGCGCACGCGGGGACGGCCGATCCCTCCGCCGAAGGGTTCGGCCAGGTCGAGGTGGACGTCCCCGTGGACCTGGCACGGGGCCTCGCCGCCCGCGCGGCCGAGGCCGGCGTGACCCTGAACACCGTGGTGCAGGGCGCCTGGGCGCTGCTCGTCGGCGGCCTGACGGGCCGGGACGACGTGGTGTTCGGCGCGACGGTGTCCGGCCGCCCCGGCGCGGTGCCCGGCGTCGACACGATGGCCGGGATGTTCATCAACACGCTGCCGGTACGGGTGCGGTGCGCGCCCGCCGACCGCCTCACCGACGTCCTCACCCGCCTCCAGGACCGGCAGGCGGCGCTGCTCGACCACCACCACTGCGGCCTCACCGAGATCCACCGGGCCACGGGGACCGGCGTCCTCTTCGACACCCTGGTCGCCTTCGAGTCGTACCCCGTGGACCGGGTCGGGTTCAGCGAGGCGAACGCGGCCGCGGGCATCGCGCTCACCGGCATCCGCCCGCTGTCCGGCTCCCACTACCCGCTGACCGTGATGGCCGCCGCCGACCCCTGGCTGCGGCTGACGCTCCAGCACCAGCGGAACGTCGTCGACCGCGACACCGCCCGGGGCCTCGCGGACCGCTTCCGGCACGTCCTCGCCCAGCTCGCCGCGCGGCCGGACCTGCCCGTCGGCAGGCTGGAGGTGCTGACGGCGGCGGAGCGGGAGCGGCTGCTGCGGACGCTCAACGACACGGCCGCGCCGCTGCCGGAGCGCACCGTCGTCGAGCTCTTCGCGGACCAGGTCCGGCTGCGGCCGGACGCCCCCGCGGTGGTCTGCGGCGACGCGTCCCTCACCTACGCCGGGCTCGACGCCCGTGCCGGCCGGATCGCACGGGCCTTCGTCGGGCACGGCGTGGCCGCGGAGACCGTCGTGGCCCTCGCGCTGCCGCGCACCCCGGACCTGATCGCGGCGGTCCTGGGCGTCCTCACGGCGGGCGGCGCGTTCCTGCCGCTCGACCCGAGGCACCCCGCCACCCGGCTCGGCCACATCCTGACCGACGTGGGCCCGGAGCTGGTCCTCACCGACGCCGCCACGCTCGGGAAGCTGCCCCGGACGGACACGCGGGCGGTCCTGCTCGACGACCTCGCCGGCCCGGGAGCGACGAAGCCGACCGGTCCGACCGCTCCGACCGCTCCGACCGGTCCGACCGGTCCGGCGGGCGGCAGCGTCCAGGTGCCCCCCGCCCCGCGCCCCGAGCACCTGGCGTACGTCATCGCCACGTCCGGGTCCACGGGGCGTCCCAAGGGCGTGGCCTTCACCCACGCCAACCTCGTCAACCCGTTCCCCGACCTGGCCGAGCAGCTCGGCGCGCCGGGCGGCCGGATGCTGACCGGCACCTCCATCGGCTTCGACATCGCCGCCTTCGAGATCCTCTGCACCCTCATCACCGGCGGCTGCGTCGAGCTCGTCCGCGACGTCCTCGCCCTCACCGAGCGCGACGCCTGGGACGTCGACGTCCTCAGCTCCGTGCCGTCGGCCTTCGCGGAGATCGTCGACCGGCTCGACGGGCGCGTGCGCCCCCGGGCGCTGATCCTCGCGGGCGAGCCGCTGCCGCCGCCCCTGGCCGCCCGCGTCCGCGACCCGTGGCCCGGGCTGCGGATCGTCAACGGCTACGGCCCCAGCGAGACGTACTACGCCACCAGCCACGTCCTGAGCCCCGGCCGTGACTACGCCCAGGGCGTGCCGATCGGCCGCCCGCTGCGCAACGTACGCGTCTACGTCCTCGGCCCCGGCCTGACCCCGGTGGCCCCCGGCGCCATCGGCGAGCTGTACGTCGCGGGCCCCGGCGTCACCCGGGGCTACCACCGGCGGGCCGCCCGCACCGCCGAGCGGTTCGTCGCCGACGCGTTCGGCCCGCCGGGCGGCCGCATGTACCGCACGGGCGACCTGGCCCGCTGGAACACCCGCGACGAACTGGAGTACGCGGGGCGCGCCGACTTCCAGGTGCAGATCCGCGGCCACCGCGTCGAACCGGGCGAGATCGAGGCGGCCCTCGCCACCCACCCCCGGGTGGACCGGGCGGCCGTCGTCGTCCGGGGCGCCGCCGCGGCAGCCCGGCTGGTCGCGTACGTCGTCCCCGCCGCCGGCGGCGGCCCGCTGCCGCCCGCCGAGCTGCGCGCCTTCCTCGCGGAGCTGCTGCCGGACTACATGGTGCCCGCCGCCTTCGTCGCCCTGGACCGGCTGCCCCTCTCCCCCCACGGCAAGCTCGACCGCGCGGCGCTGCCCGACCCCGACCCCGCCCGCACCGCCGCCTACCGGGCGCCGCGCACGCCCCGGGAGCGGACGCTGTGCGCGCTGTTCGCCGAGGTGCTCGGGGCGGAGAACGTCGGGACCGCGCCCGTGGGCATCGACGACAGCTTTTTCGACCTCGGCGGGCACTCCCTGCTGGCCACCCGGCTGACGAACCGGATGCGCGCCGCCCTGGGCGTGGACGTGCCGATCCGGGAGGTGTTCGCGTCGCCGACCGTGGCGCGCCTCGCGGAGTGCGTGGGCGCGCGGACGCGGTCCTCGCGTCCGGCGCTGCTGCCGGCCGAACCCCGGCCCGCGCGGGTGCCGCTGTCGTTCGCACAGGACCGCCTGCGGTTCCTCGACGAGCTGGAGCCCCTGCCGACGTACCACCTGCCGCTCGTGGCCCGGCTGCGCGGGGATCTGGACGTGCCCGCGCTCGCGGCGGCGGTGCGGGACGTGGTGGCCCGGCACGAGAGCCTGCGCACGCTGTTCGTCGCGGACGAGCGGGGCGTGGCGGCGCAGGTCGTCGTACCGGAGGCCGACGTCGTCCTCGACGTGCCCGTACGGGACGTCGCGCCGGACGCGGTGGCCACGGCGGTGTCCGCGGAAGTGGGCCGCGCCTTCGACCTGTCGGTGGAGATCCCGGTGCGGGCGTGCGTGCTGCGCTGCGCCCCGGACGAGCACGTGCTGGTCCTGCTGCTGCACCACATCGCCGCCGACGGCGAGTCCCTGGGCCCCCTGGGCCGCGACCTGGCCACCGCCTACGCCGCCCGCCGGCAGGGCCGCGCACCCCGGTATCCCGCACTCGGCGTGACGTACGCGGACTACACCCTTTGGCAACGCGACTTGCTCGGCGACGAGGACGACCCCAACAGCGTCCTGTCGCGGCAACTCGCCTACTGGCGCACCGAGTTGGCGGGGATTCCGCAGCCGCTGCGGCTGCCCGCCGACCGGCCGCGCCCGCCGGTGGCGAGCCACAAAGGTGACACCGTCGCCTTCCGGATCGCTCCCGAGGCGCGGGCAGGGCTCGACGACGTGGCCCGTGCGCACGGCGCGACCGTGCCGATGGTGCTCCAGTCGGCCCTCACGGTGCTGCTGCACCTCATGGGCGGCGGGGACGACCTGACCGTGGGCTCGTCCATCGCCGGGCGCACGGACGAGGGCCTGGCGGATCTGGTGGGCTTCTTCGTCAACACCTGGGTGCTGCGCGCGGACCTGTCGGGCGACCCGTCGTTCGAGGACGTGGTGCGCCAGGTGCGGGACAAGGCCGTCACCGCGTACGACCACCAGGACGTGCCCTTCGAACGGCTCGTCGAGGCGCTGAACCCGCGCCGGTCCCCCGCCCACCACCCGCTGTTCCAGGTGGCGTTCTCCTGGCAGCACGGCACGGGCGAGCTCGAACTCGCCGAGCTGAAGACCACCCCGGAACCGGTCGTGACGGGCACCGCGAAGTTCGACCTGCTCTTCCAGGTCGACGAGGCCTCCCAGGACGACCGGCCTGCCGGGCAGGGCCTCTCCGGGCTCGTCGAGTACGCCACCGACCTGTTCGACCGGTCCACCGCCGAGGCACTGGCCGACCGGTTCACCCGTCTCGTCGGCCGGCTGGTGGCGGACCCCGGGGTCCGCCTCGCCGCCCTGGACGCGCTGACGCCCGCCGAGCGGGACCTGCTGCGTGCCGTGAACGACACCGCCGCGCCCACCCCCGCGGTGACGGTTCCCGCGCTCTTCGCGCGGTGGGTCGCCGCCGCGCCCGACGCCGTCGCGGTGGAACGCGGCGACGACATCCTCACCTACCGGGAGCTCGACGCGCGGGCCGACCGGCTCGCCCGCCTCCTGGTGCGGCGCGGCGTGCGCCCGGAGTCGCCCGTGGCCGTCGCCGTGCCGAGGTCTCCGGAGTACGTGGTGGCGGTGCTGGCCGTCCTGAAGGCCGGAGCCGTGCACGTACCGCTGGCGCACGACCACCCGCCCGAGCGTCTGGAGTCGCTGCTGCGGGACGTCCGCCCGGCGCTCCTGCTCACCGCGTCGGGCGTGGCGGACGGGCTGCCCGAGGGCCCGTGGCCGCGGCTGGTCGTCGACGCTCCCGGCACGGTCGCCGCCCTGGCGGCCGAACCGGGCGAGGCCCTGCCGGACGCGGGGCTGCCCGACCGGCTGGCCTACGTCATCCACACCTCCGGGTCCACCGGTGCGCCCAAGGGCTCCGGGATCACCCACCGCGCCCTGGTGGACCTGGCGGTGGACCGGCTCTGGCCGGACGCCGCCCGGGAGCGGCTGCTGCTGCACCACGCGCCGACGTTCGACATGGCCGTGTTCGAGATGTGGGTGCCGCTCCTGGGCGGTGGCACGGTCGTCCTGGCCCCTCCGGGCAGGCTGGACGTCGACACGTACACGCGGGTGGTCACCGAGCGGCGGATCACCTCGCTCCTGTCCACCCCGGGCCTGCTGTCCCTGCTCGCCGACGCCTTCCCGCCGGGCCTCACCGGGCTGCGCGAGGTGTGGTCCGGCGGTGAGGCGCTGCCCCCGGAGACGGTGGCGCGGCTGCTCCGCGACCAGCCGCGGGCGGCGGTCGTCAACGGGTACGGGCCGACGGAGACCACGGTGTTCGCCACCCACCACCGGATCACCGCCGCCGACCGGATCGCCGCGGACGACCGGATCGGCGCGACGGTCCCGATCGGACGGCCGCGGGACAACGTGCGCGCACATGTGCTCGACGCCCTGCTGCGGCCCGTGCCGACGGGGGTGGAGGGCGAGCTGTACCTCGCCGGTTCCGGGCTGGCGCGCGGCTATGTGCGCCGCGCCGCGCTCACCGCGGAACGGTTCGTGGCCTGCCCGTTCGGCGGACCCGGCGAACGCATGTACCGGACCGGCGACGTGGTGGCGTGGACCCGGGACGGCGGGCTGCTGTTCCACGGCCGCGCCGACGACCAGGTGCAGATCCGCGGCTTCCGGGTGGAGCCCGGCGAGGTGGAGGCGGCCCTCATGACGCACCCGGGGGTGGAGGGGGCGGTCGTGGTCGCCCTGGAGAGCCCCGGCGGCGGCGGGAAGCGGCTGGTGGCCTACGTGGTGGGGGCGACGGGGTCCGGGGGGCCGGACGCGGGCGGCGGGGCCAGCGGGGTGGTCGGTGGTGGTGCGGGTGCCGCTGGCACCGCTGGCGGTGGGGATGACGGAGGCCGGGTTCCCGCCGGTGGTGGCGGAGTGCCCCACAGCCCGGTGTCCGCCAGGGTGCCCGGGCCTCGCACGGTCGAGAGCCTGCGCGGCCACCTCGCCCGGCGGCTGCCGCCGTACATGGTGCCCGCCGTGTTCGTCTCGCTCGACGCGTTCCCGCTGACCCCGCACGGCAAGGTGGACCGCCGGGCCCTGCCCGCTCCCCCGGAGCCCGGGGCCGGGCCGGGCACCGCCCCGGCGCGGCCGCGCACGCCCACCGAGCGGGCGGTGGCGGCGATCTGGGCGCAGCTCCTCGACCGGGACGAGGTCGGCGTGCACGAGAAGTTCTTCGAGGCCGGCGGGACCTCCCTCTCCCTCCTCACGCTGAGCCGCCGCCTGGCGGGGCTCGGCACGCACCCGGTGCCGTTGAGCGCCCTGTTCGAGCACACCACGGTCGAGGCGATGGCCCGCCTCGTCGACGGCGCCCCTCCCGGCGCACCCTCCGACGAAACGAGGTACGAGCTATGACGCACCCGAGCCCTGCCGGCCGGGAGGCCGTGGCGGTCATCGGGGTGGCCCTCGCCCTGCCCGACGCCGACGACCTGGACACCCTGCACCGCAACCTGCTCGACGGCCGGGTCAGCGTCCGGGCGCCGGGCCGGGACCGCGTCCACCACGCGGGGGCGCCCGCGGACACCGACTACGTACCGCTGGCCTACCTGGACCGGATCGACCTCTTCGACCACCGGTTCTTCGGACTGTCGCTGCGCGAGGCCGAGTTGATGGACCCGCACCAGCGGATGACCGCCCAGCTCACCCACCGGGCGCTGGAGAACGCCTGCTACGCGCCCCGGGCCCTGAAGGGCTCGCGGACCGCGGTGGTCCTCAGCACGCCCGAGCCGCACTACGCGAGCCTGTACCAGGACGACGACCCGCAGCAGCTCCTCGGCTCGCACCCGTCGGCCACGGCCGCGCGGATCTCGTACCTGTTCGACTTCGCCGGGCCCGCGCTCGTCGTGGACACCGCGTGCAGCAGCAGCCTGACCGCGCTCGCGGTCGCCGTGGACCAGCTCCGCGACGGGCGGGCGGACCTCGCGCTCGCGGGCGGGCTCAGCCTGTACCCGGTGCTGATCAGCGCGCGCGACTACGTGCCGATGCTCGGCATCGGGTCGGCCGAGGGCGCGTGCCGTCCCTTCGACGCCGCCGCGGACGGTTCCACCGGCGGCGAGGGCGGCGGACTCGTCGTGCTCAAGCGCCTGAGCGACGCGCTCGCCGACGGCGACCACATCCACGCCGTGGTGCGCGGTGTCGCCGTCAACCAGAACGGCTTCCGCGCCACGAGCATGAGCGCGCCCAGCGCCCGGGGCCAGTCCGACGCGATCGTGGAGGCCTGGCGGGAGGCGGGCGGGGCCCCGCCCGACTACGTGGAGTGCCACGGCTCGGGCACCCGGCTCGGCGACGTGATCGAGGCCGAGGGGCTGCGCCAGGCCTTCGCCGAGGTCGGGGTCGACACCCCGTGCGGCATCAGCAGCGTCAAGGGCAACATCGGTCACATCAACCACGCCGCGGGCATCGGGGGCCTGTTGAAGGTCCTCGCCGGGCTCCGGCACGGCACGCGGTACCCGAACCCGGGCTTCAGCACGCCCAACCCGCTGATCGACTTCAGCGGCCCGGTGCACGTCGACGCGGAGGCGACGCCCTGGGAGCCCGCGCCCGGCCGGACCCGCCGGGCCGGCGTCAGCTCCTTCGGCCTGACCGGCACCAACGTGCACGCCGTCGTCGAGGAGCCGCCCGCCGCGCCCGCGGCGCCCGCCGCGCCGGAACCGGGGGCCGAACTCGTCACCCTCTCCGCCCGGTCCCCGCGGGCCCTGGCCGCCTACGCGGAGCGCGTCGCCGGCTTCCTCGACACCACCGGGCACCGGCTGTCCGACGTCGCCCACGCGCTGAACCGGGGCCGCGACGACCACCCGTACCGCTGGGCCGGCGTCGCGCGCGGCCGCCGCGAGCTGGCCGCCGCGCTGCGCGCGGCACCCCTCGCCGAGCGGGAGCCCGCCGCGACGGCCCCCCTCGTGCTGCTCTTCTCCGGCGACGCCGACCTCGGTGACGAGACCTGGGCCCCGCTGCGCGCGGCCTTCCCCGGCCTCGACGACGAGGCCGGTGGCGCGGACGACACCGGGCCCGGCGCCCGCCTCGTCGCCCGGCAGCTCACGGCGTACCGGCTGGCACGCGCCCTCGGCCTGGCCGAGGCGCGCCTGGTCGGCTCGGGCGTCGGCAATCTCTCCGTACGGTCCGTGCAGGACCCGGCGGCGGCGGACGAGGCCCTCCGGAAGGCCGCGGACACGCCCCTCACCGGCCGGGTCGACGAGTCCGGCCTGCGGCGCGCGGCGCGCGGCCTCGTCGACGAGGGCGCCGTGGCGGTGGAGCTGGCCGCGGACGGCACCCTGGCACGGGAACTCGCCCGGGTCGCCCCGGAGCTGCCCGTCGTCCGCCTCTACGCCGACCCCACGCGCGACGGCGTGCTCGCCGCGCTCGGCAGGCTCTACGCGCTCGGCGCGGACCTCGACTGGGACGCGTACTACGCGGGTGCCGAGGTCCGCCGCGTCGAGGCGCCGACCTACCCGTTCGACGCCGACGAGGTGTCCTGCTGGTGCCTGCCGCCGGGCGGCCCGCTGCCGGTGCGGACCCCGGCGCCCGAGCCCGCGCCGGAGCGGGGTGCCGCGGCGCGCGACACCGGGACCGGGCCGAGCGACACCCGGGCCCGGCTGGCCGCGCTGTGGACGCGCGTCCTCAAGGCCGATGAGGTCGGCCCCGACTCCAACTACTTCGAGCTGGGCGGCACGTCCATCGCGGGCATCACCGTGCTGCGCGAGGCCGAGGAGCACTTCGGCGCCCGCCTGACCTTCGCCGACCTGCACCGCCACCCCACCCTGGGCGCGCTGGCCGCGCGCATCGACGCCGTGCGCGCGGCGGGCTCCGGACGGGACGACTGGACGATCACGCCGCTGCCGCGCCCCGGCCGCCTGCCGCTCTCCTACAACCAGGAACAGCTCTGGTACCTGGACCGGCTCAACCCGGGCAGCCCGCTGTACAGCATCCCCGCCAACACCCGCTACCTCGGCGACTTCGACCTCGGCGCGTTCCGCGGCGCCCTGCGCGACGTGGTGGACCGGCACGAGGTGCTGCGCACCCGCATCCTGGACGAGGACGGCAGGCCGTACGCCCTCGCCGACGTGACCGAGCCGCACGTGGAGTTCCTCGACCTCTCGGCGCTGCCGGAGGAGCGGCGCACCGAGGAGCTGGCGCGCGTGATCACGGCGGAGGCGCGACTGCCCTTCGACCTGGGCAGCGGTCCGCTGCTGCGCACCGTGGTCGTCAGGGCCGCCGAGCGGGACCACGTGGTCCTGCACACCGTGCACCACATCGCCTTCGACGGCTGGGCCCCCGCCGTGTTCTTCCGCGAGCTGTCCGCCTGCTACACCGCCCGGGTCACCGGAGGCGACGCCGGGCTTCCCGAACTCCGCGTGCAGTACGCGGACTTCGCGGCCTGGCAGCGGAACTGGCTGGACGCGGACCGCGTCGAGCGCGGCCTGCGGTACTGGCGGCGGCAGCTGGCCGACCTGGACTCCCCCGAGCTGCCGCTGGACCACCCGCGCCCGGCCGCGCAGTCGTACCGCGGCGACTACGTGAAGTTCTCGCTCGACGAGGACCTCGCCCGGCGGCTGCGCGCGTTCAGCGTCGGCGAGAGCACCACGAGCTTCGTCACCATGCTCGCCGTGGTCGACGTCCTGCTGCACCTGTGGGCGGGCCACCGGGACGTGGTCGTGGGCGCCGCGACGACCGGCAGGTACAACCCCGTGACGCACGACCTGATCGGCTACTTCAACAACCTGCTGCCGTTCCGTACGCGGGTCGACCCGGGGATCGGCTTCCGCGAGCTGGTCGGCCGGTGCGCGGCCACCGCCACCGGGGTCCTCGACCACGAGGAGATCCCGTTCGCGCGGATCGTCGCCGACGCCGACCACCGGGACCCGTCACGGCACCCGGTGTTCACGGTCTGCTACACCCACCAGAACACCGCGGCCGCCTCCTTCGACCTGGCCGGTCTGCGCCCGGTCGCCCTGGAGGGGGCGCTCGCCGGGGTCTCGGGCGTCGCCCCGGGCACCTCGAAGTTCGACCTCACCTTCGGCCTGTACGACCAGGACGACCGCCCCATGGAGGGGTACCTGGAGTACGCGGTCGACCTGTTCACCGACGCCACCGCGCACCGGCTGGTCGCGCTCTTCCAGAGCGTCGCCGAGGCCGTGATGAGCGACCCGGACCGGCCGCTGGCCGAACTGGCCGGTCTGGCCGGCGACACCGGCGGTGTCGGCGGTGTCCCCGCGCGTCCCGCCGCCGGGGCCTCGCCCCTCGCCGGTGAGCCCTCACCCCTCGCCGCCGGGACCTCCCTGCTCAGCGGCGGGCGTCGCGACCTCCCGGACACGCGCCTGGTCGCCGAGGTCTTCCAGGAGCACGCCGCGCGGCGCCCCGAGGAGGTGGCGGTGGTCGACGCCGCCGGGGAGCACACCTTCCAGGACATCGACCGGCGCGCGAACCGGCTGGCCCGGGAGCTCGCCGCCCACGGCGTCGGCCCGGACGACGTCGTCCCGGTGCTCGCCGCGCGCGGGGCCGACCTGGTGGTCGGCTGGCTCGGGGTGCTCAAGGCGGGGGCGGCCTTCGCCCCCCTCGACCCGACGGTGCCCGAGCAGCGCCTGCGGTCCCTGCTCGCCGGGGTCTCGGCCGCCGCCCTGGTCCTCGGCACGGGCATGACCGCCACGGGCCCGGACGGCGTCCCGGTCGTCGGGATCGCCGCCACCGCGGCGGACCCGGGCCCGGCCCCCGACGCGGAGGAGGGCGGCCCGCCACCGCTGCGCGCGGGCCTGCGCCACCTGGCCTACGTGGTCCACACCTCGGGCACCACCGGGCACCCGCAGGGCTGCGAGATCGAGCACGGCGGGATGCTCAACGCCCTGACGTGGTACGGCGACCGGGCCGGGATCGGGCCCGGGGACCGCAGCGCGCAACTGGCGGCCGCGGGCTTCGACATGGCCGTGCTCGAGGTCATGGCGGCCCTGTACCGCGGCGCCTCCGTCCACTTCGTCGCGGACCCGCTGCAGACCCCGGCCGCGCTCCTCGAAGAGCTGGCCGAACACCGCGTCACCGTGGCGTGCATACCGTCGCCGCTCGCCGAGACGGTCCTCGCGGAGCTGCCCGACGTGCCGGGCCTCGCCCTCCGCCTGGTGTACACGGGCGGCGACCGGCTGCGGGTGCGTCCGCCGCGGCGGACGCCGTTCGACCTGTTCAACCTCTACGGGCCGACCGAGTGCAGCTTCTTCGTGACCGGCAGCCGGGTGGCCGACGCCGAGGCCGCCCCGGACACCGCCCCCGACATCGGCCGGCCCCTGCCCAACGTCCGCGTGCACGTCCTGGACGACCGGCTGCGCCCCGTGGCACGCGGCGAGCGCGGCGAGGTCTACCTCGGGGGCACCCACGTCGGCCGCGGCTACCACGGCAGGCCGGGGGCGACCGCGGCCCGGTTCGTCGCCGACCCGTTCGCGGACGGGCCCGGCGCGCGGGTGTACCGCACCGGCGACCTGGCCCTGGTCCGCGCCGACGGCACGCTCGAGTTCCACGGCCGCGCCGACGACCAGCTCGAACTGCGGGGCCAGCGCGTGGAACCGGCCGAGGTCGAGCGGGCGCTGCTCGCGCACCCGCGCGTACGCGAAGCCCTCGTCCACGGCGCCGAGCAGCCCTCCGGCGCCCCGCTCCTGGTGGCGCACGTCGCGGGCGACGACGTGCCGGACGAGGCCGAGCTGACCCGGTGGGTGGCCCGCGCGCTGCCGGAGTACATGGTGCCGGGCCGCGTCCGGCGCCACGCCGCACTGCCCAGGACCCACCACGGAAAACTCGACCGCCGGATGATGAGGAAGAGGGACATGGCCGACCGCGACACGACGAACGAGCTGACGACGGTGGTCACGGCGGTGACGCCGGGCACGGTCCTCGACGACACCGGGCGCGAGGCCGAGCGGGTCCTCGCCGCGATCTGGACCGAGGCGCTGGGCGTCGCGCGGGTGGCGCCGGAGGACAACTTCTTCCGCATCGGCGGCGACTCGCTGCTGAGCGTGGGCATCGCCTCGCGGGCCACCCGGGCCGGGTTCCCGCTCACCCCGCACGACGTGCTGAGCCATCCGACGCTGCGCGACCTCGCCGCGGTCGCCGCGAAGGGCGCAACCCCCGACGCCGCGCCCCGGCCCGTGGCCACCGCCGTGCCCGCGCCCGCGCCGCGCGAGCCCGTGCCGCCCGCGCCCCTGGTACGGGCCCTGCTGGAAACGGCGCCCGACGGCGCCCGGGACTTCGTCACGCCCTTCCTCCTGGAGACGGCGGCGGGCATCGGCGCGGACGCGGTGCGCGCGGCCTTCGACCGCCTCGTCGAGGTCCAGGAGCCGCTGCGCTACCGGTTCCGGCACAACAGCCTGGGCTGGCGCATCGAGTGCGCCGAGTACGAGAGCGCCCGCGTCCTCGACCACCGCGTGCTGCCGCCGCTGGACGAGGAGCAGGTGGAGGCCCTTCTGGAGGCCGACCTCGACGAGCTGCTCGCGGACGTCGACCCGGGGCGCGGCCCGGTGCTGCGGGCCAGGTTCTACGACCGCGGCGCCGGCCGGCCGGGGGTGGTCGTCGTCGTGGTGCACCACTTCGTCTTCGACTCCACCTCGTACGTGCCGCTCCTCGAGGACCTGAACGCGGCCCTCGCGGGCGACGCCCCGACGGCACCGCGCCGGGCCGCCTGGCGCGAGTGGACGCACCTGCTGCGCGCCATGGCCGCGTCCGACGAGGTCGCCGGTGAACTCCCGTACTGGAAGGGCGTCCTGAGCGCGGGCGCGGGGGTGCGGCCGGTGCCCGAGAACGGCACCGCCGACGCGCCCCCCGGGCTCGTCCGCCGCAGGGTCGACGCCCACCCGGTCGCGGCGTCGCTCACCGAGAGCGGGCCCACCGGCCAGAGCGCCGCGCTCGCCGCGGTCGCCGTGGCCTGGTCCCGCTGGCGCGGCGAGCCCGACGCGTACCTGAGCACGGTGGGCATGGGCAGCGCGCCGAACGCGCTGTGGCACGGGGACCGGACCGACTCCGTCGGCTGGTTCACCCACCTGTTCCCGATGCACCTGCGCGTCCCGGCCGGCGCCCGGGTCGCGCAGACCCTGCCGGGCGCCGACCAGGTCCTGCGCTCCGTGCCCAACGACGGGATCGGCTACGGCGTCCTGCGCCACCTCAGCCCCGCGACCCCGGCGGTGGCGGGCGTACGGGCGCTGCCCGAGCCGCCGGTCCTGGTCGAGCACGTGGCCAACGGCAACGACGGCCTGACCAAGCTGGGCGGCCCCGCCGTGCGGCCCCGGCCGACGCCCCTGGTCAGGCTGGGCCGGTCGCTGCTCACCCAGGTGCCGGTCGTCGTCGAGACCCACGTCCTGGACGGTGCGCTGGAACTCGGCGTGATCCACCGCGGTTCCGTCGCCGCCGCCGACATGGAGGCCTTCGCCGACCACCTGGTCGAGGCGTTCACCGAGCTCGCCGCCGACGAGGGCCGCTGAGTGCCCCCGCTGACGGCGGTCAAGGCGGTCGCCTGCCACCAGCCGGACCAGGTGCTGCCGGTCGCGGAGCTGCCGGGGCTCGCGGAGCTCACGGAGGGCGAGCGGGAGACCTGCGCGCGGCTCGGGATCGACGAGGTGCGCGCGGACGCGTCGCTGACCGCGTTCGACCTGGCCCTGCGCGCGGCCCGGCAGGCCCTCGCGGAGGCGCGGCTCACCGCCGCCGAGCTCGGCGCGCTGGTGCTCATCGACGCGCGCGTACCGGAGACGCTGATGACCTCGGCGGCCACCCGGCTCCAGGCGGCGCTCGGGGCCGAGCGCGCGCTGACGTTCTCGGTGGGCGGTCTCGGCTGCGTCTCCCTCACCCCGGCGCTGCTCACGGCCCGGGGGCTGCTCGCCGCCGACGGGGACCTGGACAACGTCCTGGTCGTGCACGGCAGCAAGCCGCCCACCCCGCTGCGCTACCGCCACCCGGTGACGGTCAGCGGCGACGGCGGCGCCGCGGCGGTGCTCGGACGCCGCGGCCCGGTCCGCGTCCTCGACATCGTCCAGGAGACCAACGGCGACCACTGGGACCTGTTCCGCGTCGACTACCGGGACCGGCCCACCGCGCGGTGGCGTGAGGAGTGCCGCGACATCCCGCAGTACTCCTTCCGGCTGGCCGTGGAGTCCCGCATCCGGCTGCGCGAGCTGTACGAGCGCCTCCTCGCCCGCAACCACCTGACCGCCGAGGACATCTCCTGCCACCTCAGCCACAACCTCTCCGAGGGCACCTTCCGGTTCACCGAGGAGGCCCTCGGCGTCAAGATCAGCCCGACGTGCTCCGACAACCTCCGCCGGTACGGGCACCTCGGCCCGAACGACGTCCTGCTCAACCTGCGGACGGAGCTCGACCGGGGCGGCCTGGCGGAGGGGCAGCGCGCGGTGCTGCTGAGCGCGAGTCCGGTCGCCGCGTGGAGCCTGCTGCTCGTGGAGGCCGGTGACGGCGCCGCGACCCATTACCTGTGAGTCGCCCGTAAGTCGCCCGTAAGTCGCCCGTAAGCCGTCCGTGAGTTGTCTGTGAGTCGTCTGTGAGTCATCCGTGAGCGAAGTGAGCACCCCGAGCCGAGTGAGCCACCCGTGAACCGCCCCGTGAGCCACCCGCGAGAGAGAAGGGCCCGCATGGACACCCCGAACGGGACGGGCGCCGCCGACGCTGCGTCCGTGACCGAGGAACTGCACGCGTACCTGTCCGGCCACCTCGGCCGCGAACTGGGCCCGGACGAGGACTACTTCGCCCTCGGCCTGGTCAACTCCCTGTTCGCGATCGAGCTGGTGAACTTCGTCGAGCAGCGGTACGGCGTCGAGGTCACCGTCGACGACCTCGACCTGGACCACTTCCGCACCCTCGGGCGGCTGCGGGACTTCGTCCTGGTCAAGACCGCCGGCCGGGGCGCGGCGGCGTGAACGGCGCCACCGCGGTGGACCTCACGGCCCTGGGGGCCGCGTTCGCCGACGCGGTGCGCGGGGACGCCGCCGCCTGGGACGCGCGCGGCGAACTGCCCGCCGAGGTGCGCCGGGAGGCCGCCCGCGAGGGGCTGCTCGGCGCGGACCTGCCGCCCCGCCACGGCGGGCTCGGCGCCACGCCCGCCCAGCTCGGCGAGGTGTGCGCCCGGCTCGGCGGGGTGTGCGGCTCGCTGCGCGGCCTTGTCACCGTGCAGGGCATGGTCGGCGCGGCCCTGTTGCGCTGGGGCACCGCCGAGCAGCGCGAGCGGTGGCTGCCCGCGCTCGCCCGAGGCGAGCTGCTCGCCGCCTTCGCCGCGACGGAGACGGAGGCGGGCAGCGACCTCGCCGCCGTCACCACGGCGGTCGAGCCGCACGGCGACGCGTACACGGTGATCGGCGAGAAGCGCTGGATCACCTTCGGCGAGATCGCGGATGTGTACCTGGTCCTGGGCCGCACGGGTGGCGCGGGCGGCTCGGATGGCACGGACGGCACGGACGGCACGGACGGCACGGGCGGGCGGCCCGTCGTGGCGCTCGTCGAGGCGGACCGGCCCGGTGTCCGGCGCGAGCCGGTGCGCGGCCAGCTCGGGCTGCGCGCGGCCCAGGTGGCGCACGTGCGGTTCGACGGCGTGCGCGTACCGCGCGAGAACCTGGTCGCTCCGCCCGGGTTCGGCCTGTCGCACGTGGTGGGCACCGCGCTCGACCACGGGCGGTTCACGGTGGCCTGGGGCTGCGTCGGGATGGCCGAGGCGTGTCTGGGCGCGGCCGCCGAGCACGCCGTACGGCGTACGCAGGGCGGGGTGGCCCTCGCCGGGCACCAGCAGGTGCGCGCGCTTCTCGGGCGCGCGGTGGTGGACGGCCGGGCCGCCCGGGAGCTGTGCCTGCGGGCGGCCCGGCTGCGGGCGGCCCGCGACCCGGCCGCCGTGGTGGAGACGGTCGCCGCCAAGTACGCCGCCGCCCGCGCCGCCACCTCGGTGGCGGGCAGCGCGGTGCAGGTCATGGGCGCGGCCGGCTGCGCCCCCGACAGCCTGGTGGCCCGCTGCTACCGGGACGCCAAGGTCATGGAGATCATCGAGGGCTCGGCGCAGGTGTCCGAGCTGCACATCGCCGACCACCTGCTGCGGGCCCACGGACACGGGCCGGGCCGGTGGCGGCCGGAGCGAGAGGGGGAACCCCGGTGAACGCACAGACCCGCGGCCCGCGCGAGGGGACCGCGGCCGAGCCCGGGACGCCTCCCGCGCGGGCCCCGCAGCCCACGGTGAAGTGCCTGGTCTGGGACCTGGACGACACCCTGTGGGACGGCGTCGTGCTGGAGGGCGACGCGCCCGTGCCCTTCGCGGCCGCGGTGCGGACCCTGCACGCCCTCGACCGGCGCGGCATCCTGCACGCGGTGGCCAGCCGCGGCGAGTACGACGTCGCCGCGGGCCACCTGGCCGCGCACGGGCTCGACGCCCTCTTCACCGTCCTGGAGGTGGGCTGGGGCGCCAAGTCCCGGGCCGTCGAGCGGATCGCCGCCGAGCTGAACATCGGGCTCGACACGGTCGCGTTCGTCGACAACGACGCGGTGGAGCGGGCCGAGGTGGCCGCCGCGCTGCCGGACGTGCGCTGCTACCCCGCCCACGAGGCCGAACTCCTGCCTTCGTACGCGGAGTTCACGCCGGAGTTCCTGACGGACGAGTCGGCGCAGCGGCGCCGGCTCTACCGCACCGAGCGGCGGCGCAAGGCCGCCGAGGCCGGGCACACCGGCCCGCCCGCGGAGTTCCTGGCCTCGCTCGACCTGGTCCTCACGGTCCGGCGGGCCACCGGCACCGATCTGGCCCGCGCGCACGAACTGACCGTGCGCACGCACCAGCTCAACACCACCGGCCGCACCTTCGACCTGGACGAGCTGCGCCGGCTGTGCGAGGACCCCGGGCACGAGGTGCTCGTCGCCGGGCTCACGGACCGCTTCGGCTCCTACGGCACCATCGGGCTCGCGGTCACCGCGCTGCGGGACGACGCGACCGTGCTGGAGCTGCTGCTGATGTCCTGCCGGGTGATGTCCCGCGGCGTCGGCGCGGTGCTCATCGACCACATCGTGACGCGGTCCCTGGCCGCGGGCCGCCGCCCGGTCGCGGAGTTCGTCCCCACCGGCGTCAACCGGCAGATGCTGGTCACGCTCCGCTTCAGCGGGTTCGCGGTGGTGGAGGACGCCGGGGACCGGATGACCCTGGCCGTCGACCCGAACCACCCGCCGCCCGCCCGCAACCACCCGGTACGGGTGGTGACCGCGTGACCGGCGCCGCGAAGAGGGAGGCCCCCATGCACCAGGACGAAGCCGGGAACACCGGCACCCCCCATGCCTCGGAGAAGGGCGTCATCGGCGTGGTCGGCGCCGGGACGATGGGCGTGGGCATCGCCCAGTGCCTTGCCGAGGCCGGCCACCAGGTGGTGGCCGTCGACCCCGCGGAGAGCGCCCTCGCCACCGCCCCGGCGCGGCTCCGCGACGGCATCAGACTGGCCAGGATGGTCCGCAAGGCACCCGCGGCCGTCCCGATGGACCGGGCCCTGACGGCGGTCGCCTGGACGCCGCACCTGGAGGACCTGGCCGGTGCGCGGTTCGTCGTCGACTGCGCGCCGGAGCGCATCCCGCTGAAGGAGAGGCTCTTCCACGACCTGGACCAGGTGTGCCCGCCCGGCGCGGTGCTCGCGACGGGCACCTCGGCCATCCCGGTCGAGCGGCTCGCCGCGCGCACGAGGAGGCCGGAGCGGGTGCTCGGCCTGCACTTCATGAACCCGGCGCCGATGAAGGAGGCCGTGGAGGTGGTCCGCGGCCCCCGGACGTCCGACGCGACCCTGGAGGCGGCCCTCGCCCTGCTCGCGGACCTCGGCAAGCAGGGCATCGTGGTCGCCGACGGCCCCGGCTTCGTCTCCAACCGGGTCCTGATGCTCACGGTCAACGAGGCCGCCACCGTGGTCCAGCAGGGCACCGCCGACCCGGCGACGGTGGACCGGATCTTCGAGCAGTGCTTCGGCCACACCATGGGCCCCCTGGCCACCGGCGACCTGATCGGCCTCGACACCATCGTGGACACCCTGTACGTCCTCCTCGAATGCACCGGCGACGAGCGCTTCCACCCCTGCGAGGAACTACGCCGCCTGGTCACCGCAGGCCACCACGGCCGCAAGACGGGCCGGGGCTTCCACCGCTACGGGGGGCCGCGGTCGGGGGTGCCCCGGGGGAGGTGACGGAGCCGGGGCCGGCGGGCACGTCTACGCTGCGCCCATGTGGAGAAGGCTCGCAGGCGAGGTGTTTCCCGAGGCCGAGTTCGCCGCCCCGGTCGACTCGGCCGCGGTGGCCGCGGCGGAGCAACGGCTCGGCTGTCGTCTGCCGACGGTCCTGGCGAGCCTGCTGCAGGAGACCGACGGCGTGGTGGGGCACGACGGCGCGGACACGGTCTGGCCGCTCGCGCGGGTCGTCGAGGACAACCTCCGCTTCTGGTCGGACCCCGTCTTCGCCAGCCTGTACATGTCGTTCGACCCCCTGCTCTTCTTCGGTGACAACGGAGGCGGCGACCAGTTCGCCTTCGTCCGGTCACCGGCCCGGGACGACGTCTACGTGTGGGACCACGAGGACGACAGCCGCCGGTGGGTCGCCCGGGACCTGCGGGACTACCTCGGCCGGTCCCTCAGGGACGGCGGGGACGACTGGTACAGGTAGCGGAACGGGCAGCGCCCCGTCGCCGGCGCTGCCGCGAAGTCCGGGCCGGGGCCGCGCCGTTCACGGTGTACGTGGATCGTCGGCGCGGGCCCCGCCGTCGCGTCGGCGGGTCGCCGGTACGAGGGCGAGTCGCCGGGCGGACCGGCCGGTTCAGGGCAGGCGTCCCGCCATCCGGATCAGGTGGGCGAGGTGGGGGTGGAAGACGTCGTGGTGGGCGCCCTGGGGTGGGCCGCCCTCGCGGATGACCTCCGAGGCGTCGACGCTGACGTAACCGGTTTCGGGCAGCGCGCCCTCGGTGAGCGCGTCGGCGAGGGTGAGGGTGAGGCTGCCGTCGATCCCCTGGACGCCGTCGTAGCCGAGGGCTCCCCACATGCGGCCGGCGCCGGACAGGAGGGCGCCGTCGCCGATCCTGCGGCAGGCCAGCGGGAAGAACAGGCCGAGTTCCAGGTCGTGGTGCGAGTAGGTGCACACCACGGGCCCGGCGACCCGGCCGTCGAGCCCCGCCAGCGCTCCCCCGCCGCTGAGCTGGGGCATGTGGTCGGCGAAGGCGAAGTGCGAGATGGCCGCCTGGAACAGGCAGAGCGAGGCGATGGGCGGCTCCTCGGCGTCGAGGCCCCGCGCGGCGTACGCCACCAGGCGGGCGCCCGGGCCGTGGCCGACGAGGTGGAGCCGCGTGTCGGGCAGCTCCGCGCGCAGGTGCCGCAGCAGCGGGGCGAGGCCGTGCTCGCCGATCAGACCGGCGTGCCTGCGGACGGCGTACGACGTGACCTGGCACAGCATCTGGTGCGCGCCGTCCCACCTGCGTTCGAGCTCGTGCCCGTTCTCGGCGGCGCGCAGCGGACGCTCGCTGGGGGCGAGCGACTCGGGCCGTTCCAGGCACTCGGTGGGGTCGTCGGCGGGCCGCGGCCCCGGGGTGTCGGTCTCCGTGATCGTGCCGTGCTCCGACACGTCGGGAGCGCTGGAGGCGGCGTGCGGCTCCTCGAAGCGCTCCGGCTCGCGCTCCGCCACCCGGGCGGTCTCCTCACGGGCCCACTCCAGCGCCTCGGCGAAGCCCTCGCACACCTGGGCGGGGCTGTCGATGAGCATGGCCGGGTCGGTCTGCGGCAGGACGTCGGCGCCGAGGTCGGTGCCGTAGGCGTGCAGCGGGTCGTCCAGGGGCTGTTCGGACAGCCGGCGCAGGCCGATGCCGAGGTCGTCCAGGGCGCCGTTCTTCTGGGGCCGCGCGTCCAGCAGGTCGCGCAGCCCGGTCAGGACCTTGTCGCCGCCGGGGAAGACGTGCCGCAGTGCCGCGAGGTCGCCGTCCGTGACCCGGGGTTTCCGGTCGTCGTCGGCCGGTGCGAAGCACATGCCCGGCCAGCGCACCGCCACCAGGCCGACGCCCTCCCCGCAGCCCGCCTCCGCCAGCAGGGCGCGGCAGCGGTCGTGGACGCGGTCCGCCGTCTCCTCGTCGTTGTGGGCGGCGTGGGCGAGGACGATCAGGTGGCGGACCTCCGCCGCGCGCACCGCCCGCACCAGCCGGTCCGCCTGTTCCTCGTCCGGCGCGGCCGCCTCGGCGTCGAATCCGACGACCCACATGGGCAGCTCTCGCCCGCCCCTGTCCACTGCTTCCGGCATACGTCCCCCCAGCCGATTCGCGAAGCCGTGTGCGGGCGGAGGCTCCGGTCCCGCACCGCGACGCCGGACGCTGCGCCGGTCCGTCACCTCGTGGCGCTCGTGCGCGCGTCGCGTGGTTGCCGGGTGCCCGCGCCGTGCCGGGTTACGCGGGTTCGTCGGGGAGTTCGGAGAGTACGGTGCGCCACCGCCCCTCCGGGGGGGCGGCCGACGGCGGCGGACCGGGCCGGGGCCCGGCTCAACGGGTCGCGCGCGCCCCGCCGTTCACGTGCAGGACCTGGCCGGTGACGTGGCGGGCCGCCGGGGAGGCGAGGAAGGCCACGGCTCCGGCGACGTCGTCGGGGGTGCCCGGGCGGCCGGTGGCGGTGGCCGCCACGAGCTGGTCCCGCCGCCCGTCGGCGAGCTTGTCCCGGAAGAACTCCGTGTCGGCGATGTAGCCGGGGGCGACCACGTTGGCGGTGACGCCGCGCGCGCCCAGGTCCGCCGCCAGGCCGATGTTCCAGGTGGACAGGCCCGCCTTGGCCGCGCCGTAGGAGCCTCCCTGGTCGGCGGCGATGGAGCCGATGTGCACGACGGCGCCGCCCTCGGCCAGACGGTGGTGCACGGCCTTGGTGGTGAGCGCGGCGCTGAGCAGGTTGGCGTCGAGGTTGGCGCGGAAGGCACGGGCGTAGGACTCCAGGTCCGCCTTGCCGTCGGCGCCGGAGTCGGTGTCCGTGTCGCTGTCGAATTCGACGTTGCCGCCCGCGTTGTTGACCAGTACGTCGAGTCGCGGCGGGAGGTCGTCCAGGAGCCGGACGAGCTCCTCCGGCCGGGTGTGGTCGCAGAGCAGGGCGCGGACGCCCGCCTCCTCGGCCAGCCGCTCCAGCGGGCCGGGGCGGCGGCCGGTGACGATCACCTCGTCCCCCTGTCCGGCGAAGTGGAGCGCGACGGCCCGGCCGATGCCCGTGCCGCCACCGGTGACCAGGATGGTGCGTGCCATATGCTGAGCTCCCTACCAGGATCGTATAGGCCTAAATTTAGAGCTAAACGTAGTACGAGGGAGCTGCCGGTGACAAGGGACCCACAGGAGGAGCGGGGCGTCGGCGCGACCGCGGCGCGCGGGGGCGGCGGGGCGGGGACGCCAGCCCCCGACTCCGAGGACGCCTTCGCCCCGGGCGGCGCCTCCGCCCCTGAGGGCACCTCCGTCCCGCGGGGCGCGTCCGCCCCCGAGGACACCGCCAGGACCATCGCCGAGGCCTGGCAGCGCGAGCGCCCCGGGACGCCGGTCGACTCGATCGGGATCGTCACGCCGATCTGGCAGTTGGCCAAGCTCTTCGGGGACGACCGGCGCGCCGTCCTGTCCCGCGCCGGTGTCGACACCGCGACGCTGGACCTGCTGAGCGTGCTGCGCCGCAGCGGGCCGCCGTACACCCTGAACACCCGGGAGATCGGGCGCCGCTGCCTGGTGACGGCGGGCGCCGTGTCCCAGCGCCTCGCCCGGGCCGAGCGCGAGGGCCTGGTGACCCGCCGCCCGGCGGCGGACCGCTCCCGCGCGGTCCTGGTCACCCTGACGGAGGCCGGGCACGACCTCGTGGAGGCGACGGTGGACCAAGTGCTGCACCGGGACGCCGAGTTGATCGGCTCGCTGACCCCCGAGCAGCAGGCCCAGTTGGCCGGGTTGCTGCGCGTGCTGCTGGAGGACGTCCAGCGCCGCGTCGGCGACCACGGGCTCAGCCAGGTGGGCCACGTCTGACACCGGCCGCGGGACACCCGGCACGGCGCGGCCCGGGAGCGGTCGCCCGCCCCCGGGCCGCGCCCGGCGCCTCAGCTCGGCGCGCCCGCGGTCTCCTTGCGCGCGGGGGCGGTTATGTCTCCCTCCACGGGTGGCAGCGCGTCGTCGTCCGCCGCGACCGTCCCGTGCCGTTCGGCCCAGGTGGCGAGGGCCATGGCGCAGGCGTGGTCCAGGTGGCGCAGGCCCGACAGGTCGAGGTGGGTCCTGCGGTCGGACGGCAGCGCCTCCAACTGGTCGAGGAGCTTCGGCAGGCGCAGGAAGGTGGCGTTGCCGACCACCCGGACGCGGACCGTGCCGGTGCCTTCGAGGCCGTCGACCTCCAGGTGGACGTGGGAGGTCTCCCAGGCCGTCTTGACGACGGCGAGGCCGAGGCCGATGAGGACGCCCTCGAACATGTTGGTGCCCACGATCGCCAGGGCCGTGACGGCCAGGACCAGGGCCTCGCCGCGGTGTTCGCGCCACAGCGGCCCGAAGTCCTTGACGGGGATGAGCTTCCAGCCCGCGTGCACGAGGACCCCGGCGAGCGTCGCGACGGGTATGACGCCGAGGGCCGCCGGGAACGCCGCGGCGAACGCGAGCAGCCACACGCCGTGCAGCACGCGGGACGCCTTGGTCCTGGCGCCCGCCCGTACGTTGGCGGAGCTGCGGACGATCACCGCGGTCATCGGGAGCGCCCCGAGCGCCCCGCAGACGGCGTTGCCCGCGCCCTGGGCCATCAGCTCCTTGTCGTAGTCGGTGCGCGGGCCGTCGTGCATCCGGTCGACGGCGGCGGCGCTGAACAGCGACTCCGCGGACGCGATCAGGGTGAACGCGAGGATGGTGCCGAGCGCGCCCGCGAGGGCGCCGCCCTCCACCAGGGCGGAGAACGCGTCGCCGCCCGGCGGCTGCACCACGTCGATCAGGCCCTGCACCTCGACCTTGGCCACCGGCAGGTCCAGGGCGAAGACCGCGAGGGTGGCGAGGGCGACCGCCGCGAGCGGCGCGGGCAGGATGCGTGCCGCCCGGCGCCAGCGCGGCCACAGCACCAGGACGGCGATGGTGCCGGCGCCGACGGCGAACGCGGTCAGGGCGTCGCCCGACCCGGCCGTGTCGGCGGCGAGCCGGGGCAGTTCGGCGATCTTGTCGAGGCCGGAGGCGGGTGCCTCGGCGTCGACGAGCGCGTAGAGCTGCCCGGCGATGAGGACGAGGCCGATGCCGGCGAGCATGCCCTGGACCACCGCGACGGAGATGGCGCGGAACCAGCGACCCAGTTTCAGGGCGCCCATGGCCAGTTGCAGGAGCCCGGCGATGAGCACCAGGGCGCCGAGCGCCTTGAGCCCGTACTCCTGCACGGCCTCGTACACCAGGACGGTCAGCCCGGCGGCGGGGCCGCTGACCTGGAGGCTCGAGCCGGGCAGCAGACCGGTCAGGAGGCCGCCGACGATGCCGGTGACCAGGCCGAGTTCGGCCGGGACGCCGGAGGCGACGGCCACTCCGACGCACAGGGGGACGGCGACGAGGAAGACCACGACGGACGCGGTGAAGTCCGCGCGCAGTGTGGAGAGATCACGCACTGAGGGCCTTTTCATGGTCGGTACGTCAGCTTTCATGGAAGTCACGGGTCCCGTGGGGTCACAGCGGAAGGAACAGGTCGGACTCGGGGTGGTACGCCGCCACCAGGCCGGTGTGGACCTCGTAGTACCAGCCGTGCAGGCGCACCTCCCCGGCGTCGAGGCGCTCTTGGACGCAGGGGTAGGAGCGCAGCCGTCCGAGCTGTTCGCGTACGTGGCGCTGGACGGCGCCGGCGACCGCGGGCCCGTCGTCGGCGGGGAGTCCGCCGGGGAGCTGGCGGTCGAGCCAGTCCCGTACGGCGGGCAGGGCGGCGAGGTCCTCGCCGCGGGCCTTGGCGCCGACGGCGCCGCAGTGCGAGTGGCCGCAGACCACGATGTCGGCGACGCGCAGCACGCACATCGCGTACTCGATGGTGGCGGCCTCGGCGCACGCCGGGCGGCCCTCCTCGTACGGCGGCACGGCGTTGCCCGCGGTGCGCAGCTCGAACAGGTCGCCGGGGCGGGCCCCGGTGATCAGGGAGGGGACGACGCGGGAGTCGGAGCAGGTGATGAACAGGGCGAGCGGGGACTGGCCGGCGGCGAGCCGTCCGAACGTCTCCTGCTCCTCGCGCCGCGCGGAGATCCGGGCGTGCAGGCCGCGGGCGTGGTTGATGAAGGTCTCCATGACGAAGACGCCTCCTGTGGTGTCGGTGTGGGGTGGTGCGTCGCGCGGGGCCGAGCCGCCCGTCAGGAGCGCGCCACGCAGTACAGGAGGAGCAGTTGGACGCCGGTTCTCAGGGCCCGTTCGGGGCCCGCCGGTCCGGGGGCGGTGTCCGTGCCGGTGCGGGCGTGCGAAGCCGGGGGGTGCGCCCGGTCCCGGCCGCGCCTGCCGTACGCCGATGAGGTACGGGAGTCGTGGGCGCGGGCGAAGTGGCACGGGGGGTGGTGCACCTCGCCGTCCCTGGCCGTGCGTTCCCGGGTGTCCGCGGTCGGCGGGGGTGCTTCCGCCGGTCCGAGTGCGGGGGTGACGGGCGTGACGGGGCCGGCGGGGGCCGCCGCCGGGCCGGGCGCGGCGGCGACGGCCGGGGCCATGCCGCCGCACAGCAGCGAGAGCAGGACGAGCAGGGTGGTCACGGCCCGGTGGCGCGCCCTGGGCGCGGGGCCGGGGCAGCGGCCGGCGCGGCCCGGCCGCCGGTCCGGTCGGTGGGTGGTGGGGGGCTTCATCGTCGTCAGGTGGTCTCGGGGCCGCGGCGGCGCGCGGGGCGGACGGTCACGAGCAGGACGGGCAGGACGGCGAGGGCGAGCACGCCCCCGCCGAGCGCGAGCACCGGGAAGCCGCCGGACGCGGTGACCACGCCCGACGCCATGCCTCCGGTGGCACCGGCGACGGCGATGCCCACGTCGACCAGGCCCTGCGTGGCGGCCCGGGTGGCGGGCGGCGCGGCGGCGGTGACCAGGGCGGTGCCGCTGAGCAGCCCCAGGTTCCAGCCGAGGCCGAGCAGGACGAGGGCGAGGGCCAGTCCTGGGGTGGAGTGCGCGGGGGTGAGCGCGGCGGTCGCCCCGGCGGCCAGCAGGGTGAGGCCGGAGGCCGCGGCGACCGGGTGCGGGCCGAGGCGGTCGACGAGCCGCCCGGTCAGGGGCGAGGGCAGGAACATGGCGCCCACGTGCAGGGCGATGACGAGACCCGTCGCCTGGGTGCCGTGGCCGTGGGCGCGCATATGGACGGGCGTCATGGTCATGATGGCGATCATCACGAGCTGGGTGAGCACCATGACGGTGGCGCCGGTGACCAGGGCCCGGCCGTCCGCCGCGGTGGCTTCCGCCGGGGGTGCCTGTGCCGGGGATGCCTGCGCCGGGGGTGCTGGTGGGCGGCCTTGCGCCGGGGTGGTTTCCGGTGCGGCCGTGTCCACCGTGGGCGGGTCCGCCGCGCGGGCACGGGCCAGGAGCAGCGGGTCGGGCCGCAGGAAGCAGGCCAGGACCACGGCGGCCGCGGCGAAGGCCGCCACCGCGAGCAGGAACGGGCCGGCGAGCCGGGGCAGGCCCCAGTCGTGGGCGACCGCGCCGGACAGCGTCACCAGGTTCGGGCCGGCCACGGCTCCGAGGGTGGTGGCGAGCAGGACGGTGCTGACGGCCCGGCCGCGCCGCTCGGGCCTTGCCAGGTCGGCGCCCGCGTACCGCGCGAGCAGGTTGGTCGACGTACCGGCGCCGTAGACGACGAGGGAGACGAAGAGCAGGGGGGCGCTGTCCGTGGCGGCGGCCACGACCACGCCGAGGCTGCCGAGCGCGCCCACAGCGTAGCCGGTGGCGAGGCCGGGGCGGCGGCCCCGGCGCTGGCACAGCCGGCCCACGCCCGCCGCGCCGACGGCGGCGCCTCCGGTGAACAGGGCGGCGGGCAGCCCGGCCAGCGACGTCGAACCGAGCATCTCCTCGGCGAGCAGCGCGCCGACGGTGATCCCGGCGGCGAGCCCGGCGCCGCCGAGCACCTGGGACAGGACCAGGACGGTCAGGACGCGGCGCTGCTCGGGCGGGTCGGTGTCGCTGGCCCGGGCGGGCACGGGAGGGGTGGCCGGGCCGTCGTACGTCTGCGGGTCCGCGGCGGCGGGAGACGGGTGGTCATGGGTCCACGATCGCGCGGGGGCGGGAGACGGGGCGTCATGCGCGCGCGGACGCTCGGGGGCGGGAGACAGGGCGTCGTGCGGCCGCGGACGCGCGGCGGAGCGGCCGGGGCCGGCGCTCGTGTCGTCGTGCGTGTACCCGGTCACGTTCCCCCCGCACCCTGGGGCGTCGCCGCGGGCGGCAGCGCGCTGATCTCGGCCAGGGACATGTCGAGCCGCTCGTGCAGGAAGCGCACGATGGTCCAGTGCGGCAGCGCGCCCTCGTCGAAGGGGCCGAACGCCCGCACGTACAGGGGTATCCAGCGCAGCGCCTGCTCGACGGCGCGCTCCCGGCCCGGTTCGCGCTGGTACTCGTCGTAGGCGATGCTGCGGTGCTCGACGAAGAAGCCGCCGGGCAGCCGGTGTTCGCACAGGTCGCGGTACTCGCGGGTCTGGAGGATCAGGTAGTGCCAGATCTCGTCGATCTCCTGCTCGACGGGCAGGAAGAGTCCGCCGAGCCGGTCGGGGTGGAGGGAGACGAGGTAGAGGTAGCGCAGACACTCGGTGACCTGGCGCTCGACGTACTCACGGGGCGCGCCGGTCGTGGTGGTGAAGTGCTCCACCACCTCGGTGTGCAGGGCGTCGCCGAGCAGGGAGGCGGGGTCGGCGGCGGTCGCGGGCGTCGCGGGCACACGGTCGGCGACGGGCCCTCGGTCGGCGGCGGACCCGCGGTCGTGGGCGCGCACCGCGTCGTCGGCGGACACGGTCGGCTGCGTGCTCATGATGCTCCCGGAAGGCGTGAGGGCGTGGGCGCGTGGTGCGCGGCGCGGCGGGGGGTCAGGCGTCCTGGGCGAGCCAGGCGTACTTGCCCGACGCACCGATGGGGATGTGCCGTTGGTGCTCCACGTCGCTGTGGCGCGCGGTCAGACGGGCGAGTCCGCGGCGCAGCGCGTCGGCCTCGGCCGGCGCGAGCGGGGCGCCGTCGAAGGTGGTGTAGCGCAGCAGGGCGCGGGACGGGTCGCGGGCGTCGAGCTGGTGGACGAAGACACGGGGCGAGGCGGCGGCGATCACGTCGTCGAGGTCGCCCTGCGCGACGGGCCCGTGGCCGGTCCTCAGGAGCTCCTTCTCGCGGCCGCAGAAGCGGGAGATGCGGGCCGGGTCGGCGGAACCGTCCTCGGTGCGCACGCAGTCCCCCGAGCGGTAGCGGACCAGGGGCATGTGGGGGTTGCGGAGGCTGGTCACGATGAGGCCGTACAGGGGGTGGTCGCCCGGCTCGACGGGGATCAGCTCGACGCTCATCCGGTCCAGGTACGGGTGGTAGCGGCCGGTGCGGTCGCTGTAGAAGAGGTAGCCCAGCTCGGTGCTGCCGAACAGGTCGACGACCGGGCAGGCGAAGTGGTGCCGTAGGTAGCGCCGCACGTTCAGCGGCGTGTACTCGTAGGCGTGCACGATGCTGGCGGGCTGCGGGAAGGTGGCCCACAGCCCCCAGTCGACGGCCTTGCGCACCAGGTGGGCCAGGTGCGGTCCCGAGCAGTCCAGGTGGTACGCGCCGTGCGGGTGGGCGCCCTGCGCGGCGCGGATCTCGTCGATCATCCGCTCGACGTCCGCGCGGTCCCACAGCGCCGGGTCGCGCCGGAGGTTGACGTAGAACGTCCGCTCGTCCAGGCGCCGTTGCTCCAGGTCGGGCAGCGGGTCGGGCTCCGCATGGGGGCCGCCCCGCTTGCGGGCGTTGACCCGGGCGACGTGCTCGGTGGCGAGGACGGTGGTGAGGGAGACCCGCCGGCACCCCTCGTGCCAGGTGTGGGCGATGTCGGGGTGCTCGCTCCACAGCCGGTAGTAGGAGGTGAGCAGGAAGTACGGGGGGCGGATGATCTGCATCCGCGCGTGGTTGGTGCCCGTCGAGAGCACGAACTCCGCCTCGCCGGAGTCGAGGGCGGCCGCCAGGGCCGGGGTCATCCAGTTGTCGGGGAAGCCGCGGGCGATCTCCGGCTTCTCCAGGATGGGGAAGTGGCCGCGCTCGACGGAGGTCCGGTACAGGGGGATGTCCTTGACCTGGGCGACGACGTCGGCACTGGGCTGTCCGTTCATGACCACCCTTCGGGCTCTTGACGCGTGTGGGGGGCGCCGGTCCGGCACGCCGCGCGGCGAGCCGGACCGGGCGTAGCAAGGGCAACGAACAGGCGTGCGGGAGTTCAGGTGATGGTCAGGTGACGGTCAGGAGATACAGCCGGACTTCGCCGACGCGCTGATGCACCCCGACTTGTCGGCGCTCACACAGCCGTCCTTGCCGGACGCCGCGGGGGAGTTCAGGGCCGCCCACTGGTTCCAGACCTCGTCCTCGACCATCTTCGCGATCAGCTTCTCCACGGGTACCTCCAGGGAAGAGTGAGGGGCACGGCGGGGGGTGCCGTACGTGTTCACCGCCGCAATCGAAGGTAAAAGCGAAACCAAGTGGAAGTCAAAGGCGAGCAATGCACAGTGGCTCAAAAGCCGCCCGGCGCGCCGTCTTTGGCTTGATCCCCAGCGGCGCGCGAAGCGCGATTCACCACCCCTTCACGCGCCTGCCATGACACATGCACGGGCGTGCGCCGGGGCCGCTCCACCCCACCGCGGACAGACGAACGCCACCGCACGCCCCACCGCACGGCGGGCGAACACGTGGTGGACCTACGCGGGCCGCACGCGGTGGACCTACGCTGGCCGCCTGCCCGGCAGGTACGGGCTCCGCGGACCGGCTGCGGCCCTCCGCCGCCCGGCCGCGGGCTCGGCCTCGTGCGCGAGGCCCTCGCCGCGTCCCCCAGGGGGCACGTGCAGAGCCGTCCGCCGCGCCGGCCGTTCAGCGCTCCCCGTCCCGGCCGGGAGCCGGGCGCCAGAGGAACACCTCCGTGCTCGGCTGGTGCGCGGCGAAGCAGCCCGAGGGCGAGGCGGTCCGCAGCAGCGCGCGCAGGTCGGCCTCGAACGCGTTCCGGCGCGGGCCGAACAGGTGCGGCGCCGAGTACGACTTGGAGAACACGTCCGCGACGACGTCGTCCCAGGTGCGCCGCAGCACCTGCCCGCCGGGGACCACGAGGCGCTCCGGGCCGGTGAAGCCCGCCCGGGCGAACACCTCGGCCTCACCCGAGGGCGTCCCCCGCGGCAGCACCCCCCGGCCCGCGCGCCGGACGGGCCCGAGATACCGCCGCACCAGCTCGTCCAACGCGGCGTGGGGCACCGCCGGGTGCGGCAGCTCCTCGACGGGCCAGGGCTCCGCCTTGGCGTCGGCGACGTGGGCCAGCGTCCCGCCCGGCCGCAGCATGCCGCGTACGGTCCTGGCCACCAGGTCGCGGTCCATCCAGTGGAAGGACTGGCCGAAGACGGCCACCGTGAACGTGCCGAGGCCCGCGGGCAGTTCCTCGGCCCGGGCCCGCAGCCACGTGGCCTTCGCGGCGACACCGGCCGCCACCGCCGCACTCCGGGCCTCGGCGATCATCCCGCCGTCCGGGTCCACCCCCACGACCTCGCCGAACCAGCGCGCCAGCGGCAGCGCGAGGGTGCCCGGCCCGCACCCCACGTCGAGCAGGCGCCCCCGCCCGTCGAGCCCCAGCGCCTCGGCGAGGGCGTCCGCCAGGCCGGGGGCGTAGGGCAGCCGTCCGCGCGCGTAGTAGGGGGCCGTGCCCGCGAACAAGGTGTCGTCCCACTCCCAGCCGTCCACGTCGGCGCACCTTCCTCCCGGAGACCCGTCCCGCCAGGCGCCGATGATGTCAGGCCGCCCCGGTCGCGGCACCCGCCACGGGGCCGTGCGCGCCCCCCGCTCCCGGACACCGCGACCTGCGAAACCTTCGACTTGAAGGCACCCACCGGCCCCCAGCCATGATTCATGAACAGTTCCAGGCCGATCACATGCCATCCGTAAGTTCCGGTCATTGAGGGGCGGCAACCCGCCATCCCTGTACGGAGCCGCCCCCTCCGGCGCTGCGCCGGTGCCAGAGTCCCGGGTGCGGCGCCCAGCAGGGCGCCGTTGGGTGAACCACCTGACTCCAAGGAGTTCCTTCGTGGGGAAGAAGACCGTCACGCTTCTCGCGACCGCCGCGCTAGCCTCTCTCACCCTGATCGGCCAGGCGAACGCCACCCCCGCACACGACACCGCTCCGGCCGCCGCCCGCGCGACCGAGCCGGGCATCCTCGCGGACCAGATCCGGTACGCGCCCTTCACCCTCAACCACAACGAGTCCCTGCGCTCCGACACCGCCACCCTCGTCATGCAGTCCGACGGCAACCTCGTGGTCTACGACGAGTTCAACCGGGCCCGCTGGGCCTCCCGCACCGTCAACCAGGGCTGGACCACGCGCTTCCAGGAGGACGGAAACCTCGTGGTCTACACCCGCAGCGGCCGCCCGGTCTGGGCGTCCGGGACCGCTGGCCACCCCGGCTCCCGCCTCGTCGTCCAGGACGACGGCAACGTCGTCATCTACGACGGCAGCCGCGCCGTCTGGGCCACCGGCACGGACCACTGACGCCGACCGCTCCTCGCGCACGTACGTGACCGGCCGGGTTCCTCGGAACCCGGCCGGTTCTCCGCGGCCTCCGGCGCGGCGGCCCTCACGGGCGGGTATGTCGGCGGCTCACGACTCCCACGGGCGGGCGTCCCGGCGGCTCACGACTCCCACGGGCGGGCGTTCCGGCGGCTCACGGCTCCACGAGCGAGCGAGCCGACAGCTCACGGCTCCCGCGCGGCGCGGTCGTCACGGGTGGCATGCCGCCCCGGTGGCCGAGGGGCGACCGGCCGGCGAACGTGGCGCGTACACCGCCCGCACTCTGCGAAACCCCTACAACCACCGCTCCCGCCCCGCGTGTCGAACGGGGTGCCGGTCCCCCGGCGCCACCGACCTCGACACCCACGGAGTCCACGTGCACACGCGTTCCCGCTTCCCCGTCGCCTTCCCCGTCGCCCGCCTGGCCGCCGTCGCCGCGCTCGCCCTCGCCACCCTCGGGGTCGGCGTCCCGGCCGCCCACGGCACGGACAACTCCCCCGCGCCCGGTGACCCGCCGCCGGCGCCGTTCGCCGTGACCCTCTCCACCGACACCCCCACGACCGACTACCGACACCGCACGGTCGACCTCGGCGGCACCGTGACGCGCGCCGACGGCACCCCGCTGGCGGGCGCGCCGGTCACGCTGATGAAGAGCGTCATGTACACCACCTGGAACCCGTGGGGCGACCCCATCGACCCCGTCGAGCGCGAGACGCTCCGCCTCGGCACCGTACGGACGGACGCCGAGGGGCGGTTCTCCCTCTCGGACGTGCCCGCCGACCGCTGGCCGGACGAGCCGAGCACCTTCCTCTTCCCCCGCCACGAGGTGCAGTTCCAGGCCTCGTACGACCCGGGCGACCCCGACGACAACGAGATCTACTTCGCCGACGCCACCGTCGCCGCCGAGCCGGTCACCAGCACCATCAGCTACAAGGTCAACAAGACGAAGGTGCGCGCCGGTGACACCCTCGTCGTCACCGGCAAGGTCTCCTGGCCCTCCGGGCACCGGCCGGTCGCGGGCACCCGGGTGCTGCTGCGGACGTACTACGAGTCCGCGTACAACGCGAAGACCACCACCGACGCACGCGGCAACTTCACCGTCCGCGCGAAGATCCGCGACTACGACAACGCGTTCGTGGTCTTCTCCGCGCCGAAGGACTACTACATCGCGGGCGCGAGCAAGAACCTGCCGGTCAAGAACGTGACCCCGTGACACCGAGACGCCCGTGACACCGCGACGCCCGTGACTCCTCGGTGCCCCTGGCACCGCGACCCCTCCGACGCGTCCCGGTTGACGCACCTCACATGATCCGCACGGGTGGATTCCGATTGCCGGCGACCACGAGGAGCAGGAGAAAGAGGGAGAAGGGACGAGGAGAGACCCGACCGGGACAGTGAACCGGGAGCGGGTGCGGACGGCCGCGCCGCCGTGCCCGCCCCATGAACGTACGGAGGCCCCATGACCCGCGCCATCGCCGTCGGAGTGGACGGATCCGCCGAGAGCCTGGCCGCAGCGGACTGGGCGGCGGGGGAAGCCGCGCTGCGCGGCGCTCCGCTGCGCATCGTGCACGCCTGGCACCTGGAGTCCGCCGACGCCACCGTCGCCCAGGACCGGGAGGAGCAGGCCCGCGCCGCCGACGCCGTGCTGCGGGAGGCCGAGACGCGCGTGTCCGGGCGCCGTCCGGACCTGCGGGTCAGCGCCGAGGTCGTCGGGGACGCGCCCGTCGCCGCGCTCCTGCGGGAGGCCGGGCGCGCCGAGATGCTCGTGCTCGGCTCGCGCGGGCACGGCGCCGTCGTCGGCTTCCTGCTCGGCTCGTACGGCCAGCAGGTGATCGCCGAGGCGGAGCGGCCCGTGGTCTCGGTGCGCGCGGGCACCGGGACGGGGGCGGAGGTGCCGGGCGCCGGCGACAGCGCGGGCGAGATCGTCGTGGGCCAGCACGGGGAGCCGGAGGACGGCGCGGCCGTGCTGCGGTTCGCCTTCGAGGCGGCGGCCGCCCGGGGCGCGGCGGTGCGCGCGGTGCGGGCGTGGACGCTGCCGCCGCTGTACGCCTACAACACCGGCGTGCTGGACATGGCGGACCAGGCGGGCGGCCTGGAGCCGATGGAGCGGCAGGCGCTGGCGCGGGCGGTCGCCCCCTGGCGCGAGCGGTTCCCCGACGTACCGGTGACCGAGCACGTCGAGATCGGCAGCGCCGGTCAGGTCCTGCTTGCGGCCTCGGCGGACGCGCGGCTGCTGGTGGTCGGCCGCAGGGCGCACCGCTCCCCCATCGGTACGCGCATCGGGTCGGTGGCGCACGCCGCGCTGCACCACGCGAACTGCCCGGTCGCGGTCGTCCCTCCCGCCTGAGTCGGCGGCACCCGCGCGCGGGCCCGGTGAGCAGGGAGCGGCCACCCGGGCCCGCGCCCCGGGCCCCCCCCCCCCCCCGGGAAAAAAACCCATGTGTGAAAGAGGCGATTGGGGGCAACGGGGGGCGGGCCCCGCGGACGCCGGGGGGGGGGGCCCCCGGCCCCCCCCCCCCGCGGGCTGTGCGCGCTCCCGCCCCGGGCGCCGGCCCTGTCCCGCGCGTCCCGCCCGCAACCCCTCGCGCGTCCCGCCCGTCACCCGCCCGGCCCCACTCCCGCGCGCGTCCGACCGGCGCGTCCGCACCGTGGATAGGAAGGACACGTGCGTGAGCACCGCGGACGACGAGCGGACAGGCGACGGGACCGACATGACAGACGACCGCACCCCACCCCCCGGGCCCCCGGCGGGCGACTCCCTGACGTGCCTGGTGACCGGCGCCACCGGTTACATCGGCGGCCGCCTGGTCCCGGAGCTGCTCGCCGCGGGCCACCGGGTGCGCTGCCTGGCCCGCACCCCGGACAAGCTGCGGGACCACCCCTGGGTCGGCCGCGTCGAGATCGTCCGCGGCGACGTCACGGACCCCGCCTCGGTCGCCCGGGCCATGAGCGGCGTGGACGTGGCCTACTACCTCGTGCACGCTCTCGGCACCGGCCGCGGCTTCGAGGCCGTCGACCGCGACGCGGCCCACGTCTTCGGCGAGCAGGCGCGGCGCGCCCGGGCGGGCCGGATCGTCTACCTCGGCGGACTGACCCCCGACTCGGTGCCCGAACGCGACCTCTCCCCGCACCTGCGCTCCCGCGCCGAGGTCGGCCGGATCCTGCTCGCCTCGGGCGTACCGACGGCCGTGCTGCGCGCCGCCGTGATCATCGGCTCCGGGTCGGCCAGCTTCGAGATGCTGCGCTACCTCACCGAGCGGCTGCCGGTGATGGTCTCCCCGCGCTGGGTGCGCACCCGGGTCCAGCCGATCGCCGTGCGCGACGTGCTGCGCCTGCTCACCGGCTGCGCCCGGCTGCCCCGCGAGGTCAGCAGGACCTTCGACATCGGCGGCCCGGACGTGCTGACGTACCTCGACATGATGCGGCGCTACGCGGCGGTGGCGCGCCTGCCCGCCCGCCTCATCCTGCCCGTGCCCCTCCTCACCCCGCGCCTGTCCAGCCACTGGGTGGGCCTGGTGACCCCCGTCCCGGCCGGGATCGCCCGGCCCCTGACGGAGTCCCTGCGGCACGAGGTGGTGTGCCACGACAACGACATCGAGCGGTACGTGCCCAATCCGCCGGGCCACCCCATCGGCTTCGACCGCGCCGTCACCCTCGCCCTGCAACGCGTCCGCGAGGCGCAGGTCGTCACCCGCTGGTCGTCGGCCGCGGTCCCCGGCGCGCCCAGCGACCCGCTGCCCACCGACCCCGACTGGGCGGGCGGCAGCCTCTACACCGACGAGCGCGAACGCCGCACCCACGTCTCGCCGGCGGCGCTGTGGGACGTCATCGAGGGCATCGGCGGCGAGAACGGCTGGTACTCCTTCCCCCTCGCCTGGGCGGTGCGCGGCTGGCTGGACCGGCTGGCCGGCGGCGTCGGGCTGCGCCGCGGCCGGCGCGACGCCCGGCGGCTCAGGGTGGGCGACTCGCTCGACTTCTGGCGGGTGGAGGAGATCGAACGCGGCCGGCTGCTGCGGCTGCGCGCCGAGATGCGCCTGCCGGGCCTGGCGTGGCTGGAGATGCGGGTGGGCGACGACGAGCCCGGGGGCGCGCGCTACCGGCAGCGGGCCGTGTTCCACCCGCACGGCCTCCTGGGCCACCTGTACTGGTGGAGCGTCTCGCCCTTCCACGCGGTGGTCTTCGGCGGCATGGCCCGCAACATCGTCCACGCCGCCGAACGCGCGACGGCCCGCGACCCGGCCACGGCCCCACCACCGCCGCAGCCGTGACACGGGCCCGTGCCCGACAGCACAACCGCCCCCGCGACACCGACCCGTGCCCGACGGCACCGCCGCTCGCGTGACACCGGCCCGTGTCCGGCACTGACGCCGCGCGCGTGCCACCGGCCCGTGCCCGGCGCTGCCGCCGCGCGCGTGCCACCGGCCCGTGCCCGGCGCTGCCGCCGCTCGCGTGCCACCGGTCCGTGTCCGGCGCTGCCGCCGCTCGCGTGCCACCGGTCCGTGTCCGGCGCTGCCGCTGCTCCCGTGACCGACCCGTACGGCACTGCCGCCTCCGTGACACCGGCCCGCGCACCGCCCCACGCCCCGCCGCCACCCACGCGTACCGCCCCGCCCCCGCCCCCGCGCACCGACCCGCCCCCGGTATCAACCCCCGCACGGACCGACCCCGGCCGCAGACCCGGCCCCCGTACCACCGCCCCACCCCGACCCGCCCCACCCCGCGCCCGCACCGGAAGAAGCCCCCGCCCATGCGCGTCTCCCTCGTCCTGTTCACGTCCGACCTGCGCCTGCACGACCACCCGCCGCTGCGGGCCGCCCTCGCTTCGGCGGACGCCGTCGTCCCGCTGTTCGTACGGGACCGCGCCGTCGAGGCGGCCGGTTTCGCCACGCCCAACCGCACGGCCTTCCTCGCCGACTGCCTGGCCGACCTCGACGCCGCGCTGCGCGACCGCGGCGGCCGGCTCGTGGTGCGCTCCGGCGACGTGGTGCGGGAGGTGTGCCGGGTGGCGGCCGAGGCGGACGCCCGCGAGGTGCACCTGGCGGACGGGTACGGCGGGTACGCCGCGCACCGCGAGGAGCGGCTGCGGGCCGCGCTGGAGGCGGAGGGCCGCCGCCTGGTCGTGCACGACGCGGTCACGGTCGCCGTACCGCCCGGCGAGGTGACCCCCGCCGCCTCCGACCACTTCGCCGTCTTCACCCCGTACCACCGCAAGTGGGAGCGGGTACCGCTGCGCCCGGCCGTCGGCGCGCCGCGCCGGGTGCCCGTGCCCGACGCGGTGGGCGGCGAGGACCTCCCCGGGCGCGGCGCGGGCGCCGACGTGTCCGCCGGGCTGCCCGCGGGCGGGGAGCGCGCGGCGCGCGCCCGGCTGGCCGCCTACTGGCGCGGCGGCCTGGCCGCCTACGACGACACCCACGACGACCTGGCCGCCGACGCCACCTCGCGCTTCTCCGCGCACCTGCACTTCGGCACCCTCTCGCCGGTGGAGCTCGTGCACCGCGCCCGCCGCCACGGCGGCCCGGGCGCCGAGGCGTTCGTCCGGCAGCTCGCCTGGCGCGACTTCCACCGGCAGGTCCTCGCCGCCCGCCCCGCCGCCGCCCGTACCGACTACCGCACCAAACACGACCGCTGGCGCACCGAGCGCACCGCGGCCGACGACGTCGACGCCTGGCGCGAGGGCCGCACCGGCTACCCGGTCGTCGACGCGGCCATGCGCCAGCTCCGCCACGAGGGTTGGATGCACAACCGCGCCCGGCTGCTCACCGCGAGCTTCCTCGCCAAGACCCTGTACGTCGACTGGCGCGTCGGCGCCGCCCACTTCCTGCGCTGGCTGGTCGACGGCGACCTGGCCAACAACCAGCTCAACTGGCAGTGGGTGGCCGGCACCGGCACCGACAGCCGCCCCAACCGGGTCCTCAACCCGGTCACCCAGGGCAAGAGGTACGACCCCGACGGCGCCTACGTCCGCCGCTGGGTCCCCGAGCTCTCCGGTCTCGTCGGGCCGGCGGCGCACGAGCCGTGGAAGCTCCCCGCCCGGGACCGCGCCGCCCTCGGCTACCCGGACCGGATCGTCGACCTCGCCGAGGGCCTCGACCGCTTCCGCCGGGCCCGCGGCAAGCAGCCTTGACCGAGCGAGGAAGGCGGTCGGCGGCCTGCCGACGGGACATCCTGGTCGCCGTAACCGCCGCAGGCCCCCTCGGCTCGCAGAGGATGCGGCCAAGGGGGCGCGGGGGAACCGCTGTCAGGCCCCGATGTTGTTGTCGACAGCGCTCAGGATGTTGAGCAGGTTGAGCACGGTCACGTCTCCCGGATCCTCATTCGCGGCGTGAGCGGCCGTCGCCCCCGTGAGGACCAGCACGCAGGTGAGCAGAGCCGTCGTTCCCAAGGTGCGTATACGCATTTGTTGCTCCTTTACCGTGGGTTGGGACACAGCCATCACACCGGACCCCGCCGCCACGCGCCTGCTCTGTTGCTCCAGTCAGGGCATGCCCCCACCGGCGACGAGGGCCTACGGCACCAGCTCGACCGAGCGACCGCCACCCCCGGGACGTCGCGCGAGCGCCCGCGCACCCGCCCAGGACCCCCCTCAGGCACCACCGCCCGTGCGACGGTGGACGTCCGGCCCTGGCCGTCACGTGTCGCCATGGCTGCATTCGGACGCGCCGTGCTCGCCGAGAGGCTGTGCTGCCCTCTCCACGGCCGGACGAAGGCGGCGTTGCAGTTGCACCCGGGGCAGGGCGGACCTGGACCCCGGCCTAACGGCGCGTCAGCGGCGGCCGGGACAGCAGCAGCAGGGTGTGCGGGCCGACCGGTACCTCGCTGTCCGCCTTGTGCTCGGTCTCGTCGGCGAGGCCGAGCGGGTCGGAGCTGTCGATCCGCGTGGTCCAGCGCTCGCCGTACGCGGTGCCCGGCAGCCGGAAGACGACCGGCTCCCGGTGGCTGTTCACCAGGAGCAGGAAGGAGTCGTCCACCACGGGCCTGCCCTGGGTGTCCGGCTCGGTGATCGCGTCGCCGTTGAAGAAGACGCCGACGGCGTGGGCGTCGGCCCGCTGCCAGTCCTCGTCCGCCATCTCGTGCGCGTCGGGCCGCAGCCACACCAGGTCGGGCAGCGGCTGCCCCTCGTGCGTGAGGGTGTCGCCGCGGAAGAAGCGGCGGCGCCGGAACACCGGGTGGGCGGCGCGCAGGGCGATGGCCCGCCGGGTGAAGCCGGTCAGCGCGCGCCGGTCCTCGTCGAGGTCCCAGTCGACCCAGGAGATCTCGTTGTCCTGGCAGTAGGCGTTGTTGTTGCCCCGCTGCGTGCGGCCCAGCTCGTCGCCGTGGGCGAGCATCGGGATGCCCTGCGAGAGCAGCAGCGTGGCCAGGAAGTTGCGCTGCTGGCGCGCCCGGAGCTCCAGGACCGCCGGGTCGGTGGTGGGGCCCTCCACGCCGCAGTTCCAGGACCGGTTGTCGTTCTCGCCGTCCTGGTTGCCCTCACCGTTGGCCTCGTTGTGCTTCTCGTCGTACGACACCAGGTCGCGCAGGGTGAAGCCGTCGTGCGCCGTGACGAAGTTGACGCTCGCCCGCGGGCGGCGGCGGTCGTGCTGGTAGAGGTCGGAGGACCCGGTCAGGCGGGAGGCGAACTCGGCGAGCGCGTGGTCCGCGCCGCGCCAGAAGTCCCGTACGGAGTCCCGGTACTTGCCGTTCCACTCCGACCACAGCGGCGGGAAGTTGCCGACCTGGTAGCCCCCTTCGCCCACGTCCCACGGCTCGGCGATGAGCTTGACCCGGCTGACGACGGGGTCCTGCTGCACCAGGTCGAAGAAGGCCGAGAGCCGGTCCACGTCGTGGAACTGCCGGGCGAGGGTGGCGGCGAGGTCGAACCGGAACCCGTCGACGTGCATCTCGGTGACCCAGTAGCGTAGCGAGTCCATGACCAGTTGCAGCACGTTGGGGTGGCGCATCAGCAGGCTGTTGCCGGTGCCGGTGGTGTCGAAGTAGCGCGCCGGGTCGTCCTCCACGAGGCGGTAGTACGAGGCGTTGTCGATGCCGCGGAAGGCGAGGGTGGGGCCGTTCTCGTTGCCCTCCGCTGTGTGGTTGTAGACCACGTCGAGGATGACCTCGAGACCGGCCGCGTGCAGCTTCTTGACCATGGCCTTGAACTCGTCGACCTGCTCGCCGCGGGAGCCGTGCGCCGCGTAGGCGTTGTGCGGGGCGAAGAAGCCGATGGAGGTGTAGCCCCAGTAGTTGGACAGGCCGCGGTCGCGCAGGAAGCCGTCCTGGACGAACTGGTGCACCGGCATCAGCTCGACCGCGGTCACGCCCAGGGAGACGAGGTGCTCGACCACCGCGTCCGACGCCAGTCCCGCGTACGTCCCGCGCAGCTCCGCGGGCACGCCGGGGTGGCGCAGGGACAGGCCGCGCACGTGCGCCTCGTAGATCACGGACTCGGCGTACGGGTGCCGCGGCGGCCGGTCGCCCGCCCAGTCGAACGACGGGTCGGTGACGACGGAGAGCAGGGTGTGCCCGGCGCTGTCGGCCGGTTCGGGGCCGTCCGCCGCGCGCTCGAACAGCGAGGGGTGGTGGTCCACCTGGCCCTCGAACGCCCGCGCGTAGGGGTCGAGGAGCAGCTTGGCGGGGTTGCACCGGTGGCCCGCGGCGGGCTCCCACGGGCCGTGCACCCGGTATCCGTAGCGCTGCCCCGGGCCCACTCCGGGCAGGTAGCAGTGCCAGACGAAGCCGTCGACCTCGGGCAGGACGGCGGTGTCGTGCGAGCCGTCCTCGTGGACGAGGACGAGGTCCACACGGTCGGCGACCGCGCTGAAGAGGGCGAAGTTGGTGCCTTCACCGTCATAGGTGGCCCCCAGCGGGAAGGGGCGTCCGGTCCAGGTGCGCACGCTGCTGCCTTTCTACGGGAGGACGTGGCCGGGCGGCCGCCCGGCGCCGGCGGACGCGGACGCGGCGGCGGCGAGGCACGGGTGCGGGTCCGCCGCCCCCGTGAGGACGGCGACCGGGACGGTGCGCGGCTCCGGGCGCGCCTCGCGCAGGGTGGGCGCGGGCGTGACGGGCCTCAGCCGGGCGCCCACGTGCGAGCGGGCGCGGTGCGAGAACCAGATGATCTTTCCGTGGGTCGCGGGGTAGTTGCCCCAGCCGTCGCTCAGCGCGGCGATCTGCGCCAGGCACCCCTGCGGGCCGTAGTGCGGGTCGGGCAGGTCGGGCTCGTTGTCCGAGACGGCGGTGATGAGGTGCTGCCCGGTCCACCACATCTCGATGCCGGTGTTCTTGTCCGAGCCGTTCTCCTCGACCGCGCGCAGCAGCACGCCGACGCAGTGGCAGACGCGGTCGGCGAGGGTTTCCAGGCCCCAGTGCCGGAGGTGCGCGGCCAGAATGCGGCTGACCTGCTCGATCCGCTCCGGGCTCACCTCCACGTCGAGGTGGTAGTAGCAGGGAAGTGCGGTCTTCATCGCTCTTGGCTCCTCTCAGCGACCCCGTTGGTCCGACGGCCGCGCCGGACGGTTACCGGATACGGAGCGTGACCATTGATCGCTTGTGAGTTGTTCTCAATGTGACCGCACTGCTCCATTCGTGCAACGCGAGACGGGAGTGCCGGGCGTTCGAAGATCCAACAGGACGCTGCGTGGCCGGGCGTGCACCATGGGTAGGAAATTCGACCGACACATCCGCGACATCCCCCCGTGCGCCGCGGCACGGCTTCGGCAAGGTGGCCCCGCGCGCACGACGGCCCGACAAGAAGGTGACGAGCGTGACGCTGTTGCCTGCCAGAGCTGAAGTCGCGCGGTCCCTGGACCGGTACCGGGCCTGGGAGCGCCTCACGCTCACCTACCCGGCCGACCGCACCGCGCGGGCGCACTTCGAGAGCGCCGCGTACACCTTGTGCGTGCTGATGGGGGAGTGCACGGCACGCGTCGCCGCCGACGCGGCGGAGCGCTACGTCGGGCGGCGGCCGCCCGGTGCTCCGCCGGGCGGCGGCCGGACGGCCCGAGCGCCGCGCCGCCGGGGAGAGGCCCTGCCAGGACGAGTGGTGAAGGAGAGAACGATGCGTCCAGCTCCGGCGACACCCTCGCCCGCGCCGCCGCCCGTCCCCGGGCTTCCGGCCGCCGGTGCCGCCCTGGGCGCGGCCCCCCGCGGCCGGGCGGCCACACGACCGTCCGCCGCCCCGCCGTCCGCCGTTCGGCCCACCGCGGACACGTATCCGGGCACGGACACGTATGCGGGCACGGACACATATGCGGGCACGGACACGGACGCGGGCGCCGAGTGCGTGACCGTGACCGTGCCCGTCCTGGACGTCCAGCCGGTCCTCGACGGCGGCCGGCGCCCGGTCAAGGCGGTCCCCGGCGAGACCTTCCAGGTCACCGCCACGATCTTCGGCGAGGGGCACGAGTCGGTGGGTGCCAACGTCGTCCTGACCGGCCCCGGCGGCCGGAGCGGCCCCTGGACCCCGATGCGCGAACTCTCCCCGGGCACCGACCGCTGGGGCGCGGACGTGACGCCGGACGCCGAGGGGCGCTGGACGTACGCCGTGGAGGCCTGGTCCGACCCCGTCGCGCGGTGGCGCCGCGCGGCCACGGCGAAGATCCCGGCCGGCATCGACACCGACGTGACGCTCGAAGAGGGCGCGCTGCTGCACAAGCGCGCCGCCGGGGGAGTCCCGCCGGGCGCCGGGCGCCGGGTGCTGCTCGCCGCCGCCGAGGCGCTCCAGGACCGGCTCCGGCCGCCCGCCGCCCGCCTGGAGGCGGCGCTCGCCCCGGAGGTGGACGCCGCGCTCGCCCGCCACCCCCTGCGGGAGCGGGTCTCCCGCTCCGAGGCCCTGCCGCTGCTCGTCGAGCGGGAGAGGGCCCTGTTCGGCGCGTGGTACGAGTTCTTCCCGCGTTCGGAGGGCGCGGTGCTCCGTCCGGGGGAACCGCCCGTCTCCGGCACCTTCCGCACGGCGGCCGAGCGGCTGCCGGCGATCGCGGACATGGGCTTCGACGTGGTCTACCTGCCGCCCGTCCACCCGATCGGCAGCACCTTCCGCAAAGGACCCGACAACTCCCTGTCGGCCGGGCCGCACGACGTGGGGGTGCCCTGGGCGATCGGCTCCCCGGAGGGCGGGCACGACGCGGTCCACCCCGACCTGGGCACCCTGGACGACTTCGACGCCTTCGTCGGCCGGGCCGGTGAACTCGGGCTCGAGGTCGCCCTGGACTTCGCCTTCCAGTGCTCACCGGACCACCCGTGGGTCACCCGGCATCCCGAGTGGTTCACGCACCGCATCGACGGCACCGTCGCGTACGCGGAGAACCCGCCGAAGAAGTACCAGGACATCTACCCGATCGCCTTCGACAAGGACCTGCCCGGACTGGTCGCGGAGGCCACCCGGCTGCTGCGCTTCTGGATGGGGCACGGGGTGCGGATCTTCCGCGTGGACAACCCGCACACCAAGCCCCTGGTGTTCTGGGAGCGGGTGCTCGCGGACATCAACGGCACCGACCCGGACGTCGTCTTCCTCGCCGAGGCGTTCACCCGCCCCGCGGTCGTGCGGGCGCTGGCCCGCGTCGGCTTCCAGCAGTCGTACACGTACTTCACCTGGCGCGACACCAAGGCCGAACTGACCGATTACCTGCGGGAGCTGGCCACCGAGACGGCCCACTACCTGCGGCCCAACCTGTTCGTGAACACCCCCGACATCCTGTCCCGGTACCTCCAGGAGGGCGGCCGCCCGGCGTTCGCCGCGCGCGCCGTGCTCGCCGCGACGCTCTCCCCGAGCTGGGGCGTGTACAGCGGCTTCGAGCTGTGCGAGAACACCCCCGCGGGACCGGGCAGCGAGGAGTACCTGCACTCGGAGAAGTACGAGCTGCGCCCACGCGACTGGGCGGCCGCCGAGCGCGCGGGCCGCTCCCTGGCCCCCCTGCTCACCACGCTCAACCGCGTCCGGCGGCGCCACCCGGCGCTGCGCCTGCTCCGCAACCTCGTCTTCCACCAGGCCGACAACGACGCGCTGCTCGTCTACAGCAAGTGCGCGGGCCCGGACGTGGTCGTGGTCGTCGTCAACCTGGACCCCCACCACACCCACGAGGCCACGGTCACGCTGGACCTGCCGCGGCTCGGCCTCGACCCGGGCGCCTCCCTGCCGGTGCGCGACGAGCTGACCGGCGACACCTACCACTGGGGGAGCTCCAACTACGTGCGGCTCGCACCGGGCGGCGCCCACGTCCTGACGGCGACGGGTGCCCCGGCCGCGACGAGGGCCCGGGACGTCGGCGAGGTGAGTGAGCCGGCCACGTCCCGCGACCTTCCCCGCCGCTGATCGGAGGGTCACCCACATGATCGTCAATGAGCCCGTCCAGGACACCTTCGAGGACACCCCCGCCAAGGAC